>CANQCI010000031.1 GCA_947589675.1 uncultured Bacilli bacterium
ATTAAAAAATATGAAAAAGGAATGAAAATTCAAAAAAATGAGATGAAAATTCTTGAAGATAAACATATCATCCGAACGGAAGGTATAAAAAAATGGAGTGTTTTAATTACTCCATAATTGGAACTTTTATTTTTGGAAAGTCCCTATATTGGTAGTTGCCCGATATAAACCATCTTCCCCATCCAAACTAATATCTACCTCATATTTTTCATCACGCAATTTTGTCGCTATAATATCTGCGATTGTTTCTTCATCTTCCACCACTAAAATTCGCATTTTCCACCTCTAATTAAAAAATTATATCTTACCAAAATTAAAGAAACCTTAAACTTAATCTTTAATTACAATACCTAATATTTTGGCTAAATCAAGTGCCTGATAACTATTTACAATTAACCCCTTTAAATCTTCAATTCTAACTATTATTCCCGCCATATCACAAGTTCTAAAATCCAGTTTATCTAATTTTGTTTCTCGAAAATCAGTTCTAATCAATTTACAATTATTAAAAACTAACTTATTTGTCCCTTTTAAATTAATAAAATTACTTTCCCTTAAATCACAATCTATAAAATCTACTTTATTAAATATACTAGAAGCGAAATTACTATAATTTAATAAACATTCTTTAAAACTAACATTTTCAAAATGAGATTCTAACATATTAGCTCCCGTAAATTTAGAATTAAGATATACATTCCCTTTACTTATATATTTAGAATATATCGCATTAGCAAAATTACAATTCCAAAAATTACATTGTTCAAAATAAACATTAGTTAAATCACAATTGGCAAAATTAACATTTTTAAAAATACATTTAATATAATCATTATCATTATCTTTAAAAGTTATATTTTCAAAAGTTTCTTCTTTATATTTCATTATTAATCCATCCTTTAGTTCTTAGTATACTATAATTTCTTTTTAGTTGATATACCAATAAAACTTTAAGGTATTATTATCAACAATTACTTTTTCTAATAATTCATTTACAATATTTTTTTGTTCCTCATTACTTAGCTTAGACCACAGATTTCTTAAATTAATAGACTTACTTAAAGTTAAATCATTATCTTTAATTGTTTCTAATTCTTTTAAAATATTATTCTTTTCTTGGGATAATTTATTTAATTCTTTTTTGATTTCGAACTGGGAATATCCCTCAGCGAGTAAATTAATTAAATTGGTTATTTTCTTTGCAATTTTTTCGAAGCGTAACTTTAATTCATCTTTAACATTAATATTTTTTAAATTGAATGTTTCTTTAAATAATTGCTTATCTAATTTTAAACTAAATAATTGCTCTAAAAAAGCCTCTTCTATTTCATAACTTTCATACCGTTGATTAGAACAATTTTGGTTTTTGATATATTTAGGTTTACTTTTTTGTTGGGAATAACAATAACAAATAATTCTTTTTCCCCATTTTTGATAACGATATTTAGCTGTACATTTACCACAGTAGATTTTTCCAGATAATAAGTAATGACTCGCATGACGGTTTTGGCTTCGCTCCTGATCAATTTTTTGAAGTGCCAAGTATTCTTCCTCACTTATTATTTTTTCATGTTTTCCTGGATAAATTTTACCTTTATAAGGAATTTTGCCCAGATTAGTTGGCGACTTTAAAATGCCTTGAATCCATGCTTCGTCATAGCCAGTTATTTTTTCTAACTTAGCATAACTATACCCCTGTAATCTTAAAGTTTTCATTAAATCAAAGATTACTTTTCTTTCTTGATTGATGCGAAGCATCCCCGTGGTTTTATCATAATCATAGGCAAACGGGACTTTTCCTCCCCCTCGCCAATAGCCATCTTCTGCTCGTTTTCGCAAACCCATTCGTGTACGTTCTAATATTGTTTCTCGTTCTAATTGGGCAAACACCGAAAGAACGCCAATCATCGCTTTACCAAAGGGCGAAGTCGTATCAAAATTTTCTCTTATCGAAATAAAACCAATATCATGGGCATTAAAAATTTCTTCAATTAAATACAAAGTATCTTTTTGACTTCGAGATAGTCGGTCTAATTTAAAAACTAGCACCGTATCAATTTTTCCCTCAAGGCAATCCTTGATTAAGGCTTGCATCGCGGGACGTTCTAAATTTTTACCACTATAACCTGGATCATTATAAATTTTATAATCTTTACAACCTTGGCTTTTTAAATAATATTCTAAAGACTCTATTTGAGCATCAATCGAATACCCATCAACTTGGACATCAGTTGATACCCGAACATATAAGGCTTTAATTTTTTTTATAACCTAAGCCCCCTTTTAACTTTTTTCGTTTAAATATTTTTTTAATATGGTATAAATAAGTTTAGAATTTAATTCTTTTTTAGAAAGAATAATTTCTTTTCCATCCTTATCATAGTTTACAATTTTGATGTTCTTAATAATAATCCCCCTGATTAATCTTATTTTTAAAATATTTCGCTATTCATGCTATTTCTAGATAATGAATTAAATTTATTTTATTTACATATAATATTATTGCAAGGCCATTGCTTGCAAATTTGCTTTAAAGTATTGACTTTAAAGGTCAATTATAGTATATTATAGTTGCATTTAAAAAAAGTGCAATTATAAGAAAATGTTCTCGCTCCCAGATGGTGCGAGTAATAAATTATTCTGGGCGACAATGTTTCTCGCTCTCGGGTGGTGCGAGTAATAAATTATCCCGAACGAAAATGTGGAAGAAAACTTTTATCAATTGATAGAGTTTTCTTTTTATTTATGCTATATTACGATTTGGAGTTGATAATTTATGAAAATTCAAACTGGTTATTTGTATCATATTAAAGATGAGTTTTTTAAAATAGTAAATGATGATAATCTTATGACTAATCATGAACGTGAAAAAAAACGTCCAACATATTTTACTATTAAAGATAATAATATTTTATGGTTTATTCCGTTGAGTTGCAAGGTTGAAAAGTACAGAAAAATAGTAGATAACAAAATGAAAAAATATAAACGCTGTAATACTATCCTTATTAGAGAAATTTTAGGTAAAGATTCTGTTATTTTATTACAAAATGCGTTTCCTACATTAGAAAAATATATAGACCATGCCCATTTACTTGAAAATGGTAAACCCGCTAAAGTTGTTGAATCGCTAAAAGAAGAAATATTACAAAATTTTGAATATTTATTAAAATTAAAGTCTAGAGGTGTTGATTTATTCTTTACTGATATTGACAAAATAAAAAAACAAATGCTTGAAGAATTGGAAACTTCAAATAAATAATTGCTCTATCCTATGTGATAGAGTTTTTTTCATCTAAAAAAGACTAATACTTAAATATTAGTTTTATCTATAACCAGAATATCAAATTCATTAAGATGGGTTTTCATTAGTTCTTCATAGGGATATTTACCAATTCCAAATTCTTTTATTAGTCTTTCATTATCAGGAAATACACCAAGATGTGTATATTCTAAAAAGTCATATTTATTAGAAAATATATAATATTTTAGAGTTAATCCTGTTTCCTTTTCAAACTGTTTTATACTGGAAATGTCATATTTTCGAGGAACTTTTTTGGCTAATCTCTTTAACTTCTTTTGGGCTAAAATACTATTCATATAAATAGTTCGCACATCTTTAAAAAGATCAACATAATCTGTAACTTTATCAACATTATTCATGATGATGCGATACCTTTTCAATGCTTTGCCTCCTTTTCCCTTAGAATTTTATGCTAAATCCTCAAGAGTTGCAAGAGCACTGGTCATAAAATGCTTTTTAATTTTTAGCATTTAGTATCTCAATCGTCATCATTAAAGAACGTTTTTTAATCATAGTACTAAGATTATTAAACATTATCTCTAAATTCTTTGCACTTAAACGAAAAATAGAATTACTTTCTTGGCTTTTTTCATCAAGATATTTAAATTTATTTAAAACAATATTACTATGAACAATATCATAAATTTTATAATGCTTTTTGTTATTAATAATTTCTTCCGTGACAAATGGATTTAAGTAAAAATAATCAACATAATCTTCAAAGCTCGCAAAATCAGCTAGCCATTTTTGACCATGGGAATTATCTTTAACTTTTAATATATCCCCTTCCACATTTTCTTGATTATCTAAATAATGTTTTATTTCTAATAAGGTTAAATCAACTCGGTCTTGAATATAACTTCTAGTTCCCCTTACTCTATTATATGGTTCCCAGATATCATCTGGCCATAGAAATGAACCTCCGATAGTTCTAGAAACCATTACCCAATTTATGACATTTTCAATAGCTTTATCTTTCGATAATTTAGCCTTTTTACATTTTTGTAAATAGATATCATATGGATGATTTAAGATAATTTTGGGGGCGGAAAAGCCAAATTGATCCGATATAAAGTTTATTCCTGTATCATCGCTCATAAATTTATCGTTTTCTGTATAATGATACTTTCTCCCTTTTCTTTGATTTAAGAAAGTCCCCAAGTCAGCATAAAAACAAGGATTAATCCGCTTATGTTCATTTTCCAGCATATCTGGGTCAACATAAGGATTAGTATCAATACATTCCCAATATAAATCTAACCATTTTTTATATTTTTGCCGATACTCTTTATCATCAAGTTTCATTCGAGCATTTTTGGTAGCATAACAATCCAGTTCAATTTTTATGGGAAACATAACATTAATAACATAATTTTCCTTTTCCTTATTACCTTCTACATATTGAAGAACTGGAACCCCAATAATTTTATATTTTTTTAAGTTTATTTCCGCCATTAATTTTTTATAAGTTTCTTTTATGTCAGAATACTTCCCTGAATGTTTAGCACATAAATAGGTTTGTTCAAGCTTAACCCCATTGCTAAGTTCAGTTGATATTTCCTTTAAATATGTTAACATTTCTTCTTTATCTAAATACTTATAATCATCTATATAATAAGCATTATTCTTAATTTCTAAAGCGATTATATTTTCACATAAATAATGGACTGTCGATAGCATCAAGCCATCTTTTTCTTTACATTTACCAAAATCTAATAATATCCCTTTATCTCCATCAAGAAAAAATTTAAACTCTGTTTCACGATTTGCTTCCATTACTATTTTCATCTTAATTCCTCCAATCTGACCCAAAATTTACCACGAGCAATCTTGGTTAAACTTCCCTTTTGCCAAGTTAAGCCCGCTAAAAAATTTATGGCCATCCTATATTGTTTAGGACTAAGCTCGCTTAAATCCACTACTCTATCTTCCTTTATCTTTTCTAAATCACTATATTTTTTTATTATCATTTTTTCCATCCTTCTTTAAGTAATCGGTAATTATTTTCCTTATTTCTACCTTTAATGTTTCCGGTTTAATTATTTCTATAAATTCTATATTTTTTAAAACATAATATTTAAAACTAGCAATATCTTTATTAATAACTAATTTAAAGCGTTCATTATCATACTTAGTTATTTTAATATTTTTACCAAATACTTCAATAACATTATCTAATAATTTATTAGCACATAAAACAATAATTTCTTCCCCAGTTGTTCCATACATTGAAATGGATGCATCAATAATTTTCTTTATATCACTAGTACTTATCTCATTATTTCTTTTAACATCTATAATATTAAGATTTTTGATGCGGTCAAGCCGAAACCTTTTTAAGCTTTTTTCTCCCTCTTTTAAGGCAATGAGATATAACTCTTGAATTGAATAAATAATTGTATAGGGAGATACTTTATAGCTAGCTACTTTAACACTTTCTAATGTCGGATTTAAAGAGTATTTATAATAATCAAAAGTTAGCATTTTTTTATGATATATAGCATTATTAATATCTTCGATATTTTTAATAATTTCCATATTATCCGTTTTAATATTACTAGAATATATTTGATAATCTTTTAGCTTAGCATTTTCATAAATGTTTTGCCTATTTTGACACTTTTTAATAATTTCTTTAGATATTCTTTCGGGTATAAACGTCGCATAACTAAAGGTATCAATAATAGTTCTTATTTCGCCTGGTTCAAAATCTATATCGGGATTATTTAATAAATAGTAATAATTTTTATTTCCTTCTTTTGTAATTATAATATCATAATCTAATTTATCTTTTAAAAGGGCAATATTTCTTTCAATAGTCCTTCGATCATTTTTTACTTTATATATATCTTCAATATATTTAATAATATTTTTAACAGAAAGCTGATGTTCTTCACTAGAATATTTCTTTAAAACATTGATAATATATAAAGTATTACCATTTTTATCATGATAATTTTTATTCAATGTAATCACCTGATTCCATTATAACATTATCCTTTTCATTTATTAAAGTATGACAATTATCATAGTCACTTCCCACCAAAAATTTATTATAATCCACTATTTTTAAAAATGGGTATTTTGGTTTAATTATCTCTTTTTTTAGTGACAAATCATAAACACCATATAAATTATTATCACAAATTTTTACTTGATAAATATGCTCGGGATAAATATCACAGTATTTTGTTTTTATTCTTAATTCTAAGTCAGGAGAACTTGAAATAAATTGATATTTAAAAGGAACAATTATATTATTTTCTTTATCTATTACCCCATCTTTTTTTAATTCATAATTATAAACTTTAAAATATGTCCCCGTATTATCCATTGCTTCCATAAATAAATATTTTATGGGTATTATAATATTACCTTTTTTATCAATTAAACCATGTTTTAAAGTTACTATAATTTCTTTATCACCATTTATTTGGACTTCAAAGGGTAACATTACTTGATAATTATTTCCACATTCAATAAATGGATAAATATATTGGGGTTCTATTAGTAAATTACCATCTTTATCTACTAATCCCCAGCATCCCTCCATACCATATACTTCATCAATAGCCGTATGAGCATACCAATAATCTACTTTACTTACTTCATCTTGCCTTTTTTCACTTACCGCATAATTACCGTCCGATAATTTATATACTTGTTTATATTTCTTTTTTAACTCATTTATATCCATACTAACTCCTTTCTTCTTTTAAATTACCATATAGATATAAATAAGAAAAGCGAGTTGGTCATAAAATGGCAAAAAACCAACTCACCTTTTAATTAATCTCTTTTTCTAACACAACTCTTTGGGATGTAAAACCTAATTTTTCGTAAAACTTTAAGGCTTCTTCATTAAAAGCCCAACAATTAAGTTCTACTCGCTTACAATTATTGATGGAAGCATACTTTTCTACTTCTCTAATTAATTTGGTTCCATAACCATGCTTTTGGTACTGTTCATCAACAATAATTTCATTTATCCAAACATACCTTGTTGCCCGCTTTTTATAAACAAAAGCAACATAACCAACAATTATATTATTAAGATTAGCCACTAAAATTATTTCTTCGGGATTATTTAACCTATTTACTAAATCATTTTTTAAATCTTCTTCATTTCTTTTAGTAAATATATCTTTTCTATTTTCATAATGTAAATTATATCCTTTTATATATAATTTTAATAAATTATTATTTAAATCATTTTCATTAGCAAGTCTTATATTCATAATATTCTCCCATCCTAAAAAACAAACCCATCAATGGTTTGCTTCTTTAATTACATCCCTCATCAACATTACATGTGCCATTTATTGAAAATATTTTAAATGTTTCATAAAACTTATTATATAAATCATCATATTGTTCTTGAGTCATTTCTGAATATTTAGTTTGTCCTGAGGATAGTGTCCGACTTATTTCTTTAGCTGATGCAATAGCCCCATTTTTTACCGTGATAAAAAATGGCATATAAATTCTTTTTTCGCCTGTATTATAACTATTCCCAGCATCATCAGTTAATTCATAATCTTTTAAATAATCTTTTAATCGATCTAATAACTTATAATAATTTTTTGTCCCATTATTTATTTTATTTAACTCCCCATCTTTTATTTCATAATTAGACTTTTCATTATCTAAATTTAAATAATAAATTTTCGTAATATCAAGCTTTTTGGCAACAGCAAACATGGGTTCTAACATATTTCGACACCAAGGACACCAATTAGCTCCGATGTAGATTATGGCTTCATCACTATCTAAAAGTTTTAAAACTTCCTCAATTGAGGCATATTTAATAGGATTTTTTAAATCAATATGTACATTATTATATTTTTCTTGATCACTTTCTCTAATAGTATTATTTAAAGCTTCATATTCTCTTTTAAACTTTAAAGCATCACTATTAAAGAAATTTATAAAACAAACTAACAATATACTTACCAATCCAACTATTATAATAATAGGAAGTATTAATCTATTTTGGTTATTTTCTCCTTTTTTACTTCTTTTATTCATAAAAATATTCCCCTTTTAAAATGATATACTTTATTAATATAATAGCTTTATTATCATCCATAGTCAACCAAAAATATTTTTATTCATTTTCTATACTAGCCTTATAATCTTCATAATTTTGAATTTGCCCATTTAAATAATTAATCGTATCTTCATAATCATTTATCTTTATTTCATATTCCGTTAATTCATTTTCTAGTTCATTTATTTTTTCTTCATATTGCCGAGTTAAATTATTTTCTTCTTGTTGATAATATTTATTTTCATTAATTTTAAGTTTTTCAATATTTTCTTTAGAAGCATAAATAACTATATCTTTAAGATTATTATTTATTAATATTATTTGTTTATTATTTAAATTTTGAATAATTTCTTTGGTAAGTTTTAAAGGATTACTACATTCCGCCCAAAAATTTAAACTAGGATTAGCATGATTTCTATAAAAACTTAGTTTACAATATTTATTAATTTTATACTCTATCCTTATGTTTTCAATATTATCTTCGACATACTCAATATTATTGATGCCAAAATCCAAATACATATCATCAGTCATTGCCAATTCTATTCTTTCGTCTTTAAATAAATTATTCGGATAGACTAGTTCAAAATTAAGGGTACCCACCAAGATTAAGCCTACTCCACAACCTAAAGTTCCAAGTGAAGCAATAAAAGTCCAAATCATTTTCTTTTTAGCATTTTTACGATTAAAAACATAATTTAAATTAACTAATAAAATAATAATAGTTATTATAATTATCGATAAAATAGTGATTAATAAACCAATGAAGAGTATGCCGGTTTTATAAAGAAGAAAAGATAATACCAAAGCCATAAACATAAAAACTAAAAATAGACATATAAATAAAACGAAAAATAATACTACTATTTTAGATATACCTATAATTAATTTAAATAAAGTATTTATAAAGCGATATTCACTATGTTTAGGTTCTCTAATAATGATTTTTCTTTCTTTATTAAAGAATTTTTTATTTTGAAAAGTAGGCTCTTCTCCAGCATTGGCAACTATTTCTTCCTTACTTTCTTCTTTTAATTTATTATAGTAATCCAAATATCTTATTTTAAAAACATGAGTTAATACTACTAAAGAAAAAATAATACTTAATAAAATTAAAATAGATGTAAATAAACTATTTATAAAATATCTAATTTTATTAGGTAAAAAAATTAATAAATCATATAATAAAGAACTACCTAATTCTACAAGACAAACACTAATAATTGTTAAAATGATAATAATTATTATTTGCTCTAATAAACATTTTATCTTACTTCCTAGACTTAGATTACTAAATAAATTAATACTATCTGTAATATAATTTAAAAAATCGTCTAAAGCTTTATTTAAAGATTTTTTACTTTCTTCTTCTTTTTTTATTTCAGCTATATCCCCATGTAATAAATCATCGATATTAAGTTCAAATTTAGTACACAAAGCAATTATTTTTTCCATTTCAGGATAAGCTGCGGCGGACTCCCATTTGGAAATAGCTTGCCTTGATACGCCAAGTTCATCAGCTAGTTGTTCCTGAGAGAGATGATGCTCCTTTCTTATTTTTTTTAAATTTTCCGAAAATTGATTATTCATAATATCCTTCCTTTCCCTCCCATTTTATAATTTTCTACTGGTTGCTGAACACCAATTTTTGGTTGTTTTTTAGCAAATATTAGTTGCTCTTTTATTAAGCATTATAAAACAAACCAAAAAGGTTTGCTATTAAGTCAATTAATTTATCTTTTTCTTTTGAATTATATTTAGCTTGATACTCATTGTTTTTTTGTAATTAAATATAATCTAAAAATTACCTGTAACAATTCCCATAAATCCTATTAAAATAAGCAAAGAAACAATTAATGAAAATATCATATAAAATTTATGACAGGCTTTACCTTTTTCATTTATAAAAGCATTTTTGTTTTTAGTAACTATTAGTAAAGTTGAAACAGAATATATTATTGAGGTAATTCCTACTGTACCAATAAAAATATGTAGTATTCCAGCAATTATATACCATTCATAAATTGAGGTATTTTTCTTTTGTTTTTTATCTTTAATAAGTAAAATAATACTTACAATTGTTATAATTACTACCACTACCCAATTAAACACATCAATTAAATTTCTTAGTGTTTCTAAGGCTTGTTTTAATTGCTCATCATGGGTAAATATGGTGCTTACCAGTAAATTTCCATACCAATCCATACTTGTAATAAATATATCAAAAAAAATTATTATTGCCAAAATTAAAGTAGATATAATTAGTATTTTACATCCTTTAGAAAAAGAGTTAGTACTATGCTTATCACTTATATTATTGGTAACTGGATTGGGATTACTATATTGCTGATTAGTATTTATTCCTTGATTTGGATTAGTACCAAAGTCATTAATATTATTTAAATTAGATTGAAAATTGGCTGGGTTACCATTATTTTGAGAATTAAAATTATTCATATTATTAGGTTCCTGATTCATTTGTATTCCTCACTTTATTATAAACATTATAGCATTATTTTTAGAAATTATGGTAAATTTGTTGTTTATTTATGAAATTCTTTACATTATATATTAAGAAAAAAGCACCTTTAATATTGGTGCTTAAATTGTTTTTTCAAGGCTTTTGAATTTTGACAAAATTAGTCTTTATTTAATTTTATAAATCTCTTTTTTATTTCGCTCATCAACAAGTTTATTAAATTGATCAATATCATAAAATTCTTTAATTGTATCAATAAAATATTGATTATAACAGCCTCTTATATTTACCGAATAATTATACGAATCTACTAAACGTATCAATATTTTATCTTTTGGAACATTAATATTAATCAATGATTGTATCATCTCTTTTAACTCATTCTTGTTGTAATCTTTAGTCTCCCATTTCAATCTATAGCGAGTATAAAATAAACTATTACAAATAAATACTTTGTCCATATCTAACTTACGAGCTAAAAGAATATTGGGATAAACATCATTATACATATTAGTATTATTAAACTTTATTTTATTTTTCTTTATAAATTTAGTCAAATATATTCGACAACCAAAAAAGTAGGGAAAAATATTTCTATTTATAATTTTATTTTCAATTTCCAGGTTAGTTCCAACATAATCATCTTTTTCTTTTGTTTTTTTATTATTACTTTCTTCAACATAAAATGAATTGGATTTAATCATTTGATAATTATTCTTCAATACTTCTTTAGTAATTGTTTTATTAAAAAGATTTGGATTTAAATAATCTAAATTATCTAATAGCATAAAATACTTTCCCCGCACTTTAGATATTATATAATTATATGCTCCCCCATACGTTTTTATTTTTTTAGGAATATTAATAACATCTATTTTCTTAATATTATTTTCTATTTTCCTGTTAAACAAATAAATATTTACTTTTATATCATCTCTATATTTTATTGTTTTTTCGATCCAAGCAAAATTAATATTTCCTTTATAAGATAATATATCTATCTCTAATAAAGGTCTATTAGAAAGTTCCCACTTTACAGTATTTAATAATGAATTTGCTGTATATATAACATACATGAATAATATTGCTAAATTAGCATCACTAGTAGAATAATTTATTGCCCACATTATTATAGATAATATATTGGAAATATTAAATAAATACCATACTTCTTTTTTTCGTAATATTAAACAAATATATGCACTTATACTTAATATTGTGGTTGTAGCATCTAAAAAGGGTTGTGTATCTTTTAAGGCTACTAATATTGTGCCATATGCTATAATAGAAAATATCACTAAAACCATAAATATTATTCTTTCTTTTAATTTAAAAGTAGAAATATTTGCAACAGTAGTATCTTTACTGGCTTTAAACCAAGTAATCAATCCTATTATACAACATGGACATGAATAAAATACATTTAACATAAAGTCGCCATATAACCCATTTTTATATGATACAATCCCATAAAGAAATGTATTTACTATACCGAATAAAAAGGCCACGGATAATCGACAGCCATTTAAAATTACATATATAACTCCCATTATAGAAGCAATAATAGCTAAAATACTATTATTAGTATTTATTGATATAATTGATATTCCAATAGTACATAAAATAAGCCATACTATATCCAATACTTTTAAAGATTTTAATTCTGATAATAATTTTTTGGTTACTTTCATATCAATCAAATCCTTTCACTCATCATCTAAATCAATTAAAATTGGAATACTTATATTTGGCATATATAATTTCTAATTTTGCTAAAAATTCTTCTCCATAAAGTTCTTTTATTTTTCTAAAATACTTATGCTTAGATTCTAGAATATCAGAATTCCATTTATGACACAAACATAGTAAAAGTCTATTTTCATCAATAGCATCACTTAAAATAACCCCACCAATTTCAGGAAAATTAGTATCCGCAAAAAGTAAGGTTCCATTTACAGCTGATAATATCATGGGATTAGAAGAACTACTATTTAAGTTTTCCTTATACAAATCAGGATATCTACTTTCAATATTAATATCATCTAAAACTAAAATTGTCCCTTTATGCACATTATTTTTTAGACATAAAAGATCTAATACTTCACCCGGTACAAAATGGATTGTATCCATAATTACCATATCAAATAAGCCAATACTATCAGATACTTCTGGAAGTATTTTACCAGTTATAAGTTTAAAAGCTTTTAAGTCTAAATAATTTTTTAATGCATAAACCTCACTTCCAATAGCTGGTTTTCCTTTTTTATAGAAGGCAATAGTTTCTGAATCAACACCTACTAACTCACAATTTAAACCTAATTCTTTTATACAATTCAAATATACGGAAGTGGAACCACCAGTTGATACGCCTATTTCTAGGATTCTTTTAGGCTTATATTTTTCAATTAAACTACAAATCCAATTTAAATTATCATCTGATAATGATTTCTGACTTTTAGATTCTAATTTATCTAATATATTAAGATACGTTTTCATATTTACTTTCCTTATATTTTAAATAAACATATTGGGTCAATAAATAAGAATCGCTAGATATATATTTTTCTAATTCATCAGCATCCATTTCAATTACTTTAATATGCTCAAATTCATCCAATTGTTGTTCTTTTAATTCTTCATTGCTCGTTTCTCCATAAAATATATAAACTTTTCCTTTACTATTACCTACATTTTGATAGAAAGATCCCAATAATTTAACATTATCTTTATGAAGATGATATCCTGTTTCTTCTTTTACTTCTCTAATAAAAGCATCATTTGCATCTTCTAAATAATCTTTGCTACCCCCGGTAAATTCAGTATTAAATTTATCTATTCCATATCTATATTGATTAACCATAATGTATTTATTAGTTGACTTATTATATAATACTCCCACTACATATTCACCTTGATCATAAATATAAATCTTATGTATTTTCTTGGCAAGAGCATCATATTCATCGTAAGCTCTGATATTGCCTATTGGTGATGAATACTCAATTTTCCCTCTTTCTTCTGTTATATATTTATCTGTCCAAGCTCTATCATAATCACCATTAACATGACCATTAAATGAGAAAGGTTGTTCAAATTTAGGAAGTGATATATCATGTCTTTTTATTGTTACTCTCCGATAAATATCGGCTTCTATTTGCCCAAATAAACTTATTTTTTCATCAAAATCTAGTGTATCAAGAAATTCTTTTATATCACATAATTCTTTGGGAAAGCGTGGTGTTGGTTCAAGCGTAGCAAGTCGTAAATGAAACTTATCTTTATATTTATCAATAAATTTATCTAAATCTTCTTTATTATCAAGTCTGCCTTTATACATAAGAGCGGACAAAGATATATCGGCCTTATAATCTCTTTGATTAGGCAATTCTTTTTGATCATAATATGATATATTGATGCTATCAAGATATTTATCACACTGCTTTAATACTTCTGGATTAGCATAATTAGTAGTCATAACTGTAATAAAACCATATTCCTTACATTTCTTGCATAGCCAAACAATATCTGGATGTAAAAGTGGTTCTCCCCCTAATATGCAAACTTCTTTAATATTATTTTCTTTGGCCTTATCTAATATTTTTATAAAATTTTCTTTGGTAATATCTTTCCCAAATTTTCTATTTTCATCAAAACAAAATGGACATCGTCTATTACATTTATTTGTAACCATTATATGAATAAATTCATTAGTTTTAATTTCTTTTCTAAACATAATAATCCACCTCATTCATTTTTTCACTATTTTTTATCATTATCATCTCTACCTTTATATTTGTATAATATAGCCGGCCTATGTCCTCCCCCTATCTTCATTTTATTTGTTTTTTCAACCTTATTGGCAATTATTCTTCTAAAGGCCGGATCTAATAATTTTTTATTTAATATTGCTTCATAAACCAGTTGTAATTCTCCTAAAGTAAAATATTCTGGCATCATATTAAATACTATGTTTGTATATTCTATTTTGTTTTTTAGTCTTGATATACCACACACTATAACTAGAGGATGATCAAAAGCTAAACTGTCATTTGCCAATATTTCATACTTATATCTATCAGTTGTTTTTTCTTGTAATGTTTTCAATATTTTAAATTTAATTATTTCATTCCCATTATCTAATGTTACGTCGATAATCTTATCATCTTCGAAAACTATTACATTAAACCAAGAAGCATTTTTAGATATTTTTTGATTTAATGTATTTTTATCAATTAAAGCCATATAAGAAGTAGATACTACTCTCATTCTGGGATCTCTATTGGGATTGCCAAAAGTATATAATTGTTCTAAATAGATATTTTTAAGGTTGGCTTCTTTAGCAAGTATTCTTTTAGCTGAATCTTCTAAATCCTCATCTATGCCTACAAATCCACCTGGTAAACACCATTTATTTTTGAATGGATAATTATCTCTTTTAACTAATAAAATACTAAAATATTTTTTATTTAATTTACGATAATTTTCTTGTAAGCCATCCGACACACTAAATATTAATATATCAGTTGTCATAGATAATTTTTCATATCGATTTGAATCATAATCTTTCAAAAAATCTTCTTCGGAATTATAAATTTTCATCTTACGCCTCTTTTTTATATTTTGTTAATAACATTTTATTAAAAACAAACAAGTTTGTCAACCCCTTGTTTTTGAGTTTAGTTTGCATTTTTTTAAACACAAAAAAACTGAACATCTTAAATGTTCTTTTTTTCATTTATAGAAAGCGTTATTTTTACAATTTTTAATTGTAATTATATACTTTACTAGTTATATATTCTGATAACTTTTTTATTCTTCAAGTATTTTAACTAGATTGTCGTCCATTCTCTACACAATATCCAATACTTATAATCATATCAAGGTTATAGTAATCTACTATATAAGTTTTGCCATCTCTTGAAGTTGTTGCAAATTTTGCAACAACTTCATTATCTAGTTCATCCTCTAGAGCATTTTTGATATGTCTAGAAATAACAGATTTATCTCTAACATATTCGTCTTTTATACTCACTTGTAATATATCATTTGTAACAGGCTCCAACCAGACGTAATTACAACAATGTCAATTAAAGTAACCCTTGGTAGGAGGCTGTATTTGAAAAAATCTATTTTGAAACTAAGAAATTCATTACTAAATCAATTAGAATATCTTTTTCTTTAGGATTGGATTCTGCTATTAATAAAGTTATAGATGCAAGAGTATTATTATCTATAACTTGCTTATTTTCTACATAAAGTGCTTCATTAACTTGTAAAAAGTAAATAAATATAGTAGCGGCAATTCTTTTGTTACCATCTATAAAAGCATGATTTTTAACTATTAAATAAAGTAAATTAGCTGCTTTTTCTTCAATAGTTGGATAAACATCTTGTCCATCAAAAGATTGATATATATCATTTATTATAGATTTAAAATTATTATCTCTTTCTAATGCAAATAAACTACTTTCATTGTTAAATCTTAATTTATCAATTACATCCATACATTCTTTATAGGTAATAACTTTTTCACTTTTTTTACCCTTTATTTTTTTTAAAGTTTTATGGTCATAATCATCTAGCAAATCAAGAGCTTTAGAGTATTCATTTATTACTTGTAATATTTCTTTTGTTTCATCACCTGTTAATCTTTCATTACCACGACTAGCAATATCTAGCAATTTAACAGTTTTTTCTAAATAATCCAATCTTTTTTGATTAACAGCATATCCTTTAATCATATAATCTTTTAATATTTTAGTTGCCCATTTTCTAAAAATAACACCATTTTTAGATTTTACTCGATAGCCAACACTTATAATCATATCAAGGTTATAGTAATCTATTTCTCTAGTTTGGCTCTTATTTGCTAATGCACCATGTTGAGTGGTATGTGCAAATTTTGCACATACCTCATTCTTATCCAATTCATCATCTTTAAAAACATTATTTATATGTCTTGTTATAACTGTTCTATCCCTATCAAACAATTTAGCCATTTGTTCTAAAGATAACCATACAGTTTCATCTTTCATATTGACTTCTAATTTAACGTTTTGATTTTCAAATAATATAATTTCATTTTTCATTATTTCACCATCCTTTTTACTTAAATTATAAAAGTATTATATAATAAGGTCATTTGTTTAACAAATGGGTGTTTTAAATTATTTTAACTTTTTTTGATGAAAAATCATAAGATATTAAAAACGAAACGTATAATTATCAATTTTTTTAATCTTCTAACTTATTATATTCTTCATCAGTAACTGACTCTAACCATTCGCTTGATGTTTCTTCAACTGGTACTTCCATAGCAATATGACTAAACCAAGCATCTTTTCTTGCTCCGTGCCAATGTTTGACATTGGCTGGTATTACCCCAATATCACCAGGAGATAATTTTTGTACCTTTTTACTCCATTCTTGATAGGAGGCTAGTATTTTGTCAAATCTATTTTTTATTTTCTTCTAAATATTTTTCGTATAATTCATCCATTGATGACACATAATTTTTATCTTGTTTTATTCTAAATTTTTCATATTCTTCATTAGCTTTATCTAAAGCCTGCTTATGAGAAATATTACCGGAATTTGATAAAATTTTCTTTTTCCGAAATTTCAATAAATCATCCGTTGCATCAATCCATTTTCGCATAGTCATTAAATTATGCTCATTTGCCATATCTTCGGCATAGTCTAAAAATAAGGTTGTTAAACTTTCTAATTTTTTAATTTCTTGTTCGTTTAAATAATTTTTAGCAATACTTATATCATATTTCATAATTTTTCCATTTGGAGAATTTTTCCAATTAGTAAGTCCCATATGTTCTTTATTGGCATCTACTCTTTCATATATAAGTTCTGCTGCAGTATGACCAGATATAGCATAATGAAGTTTATTTTGAACGATTTTAAAAAATGTATAGGCTTCTTCAGAATCTTTATTATAATCAATACTTGTACTCTCAAATAGATCGGTAATTTTTTGATAAAGTCTTCGTTCACTTAAGCGAATTTCTTTAATAGTTTCAAGTAGTTCTTCATAATAGTCATTACCAAACTTTGGTCCATTTTTCATTCTTTCTGTGTCTATTTTAAAACCTTTAATAATATAATCTTTTAAAACAGTAGTAGCCCATATTCTAAATTGTGTTGCTTTTTTAGAATTTACTCGATAACCTACTGCGATTATGGCGTCTAAATTATAAAATTCTACATTTCTTTTTACATTACGATTACCTTCTTTTTGAACTATTTCCATTTTGGAAATAGTTGAATTTTTTTGTAATTCTTTCTCTTCATATATATTGTTTAAATGTTTAGAAATTGCGGGAATATTTACATCAAATAGTTCAGCTATACTTTTTTGAGTAAGCCAAATTGTCTCATCTCTTAAAATTACATCTATATTTATTTTTCCATCTTCGGTTTCATATAAAATAATATTACTTTCTTGCATATTTAACCTCCTTGATAACATCAATTATATAGTTTGAACATTTGTTTAGCAATACATTTTTTAATTATTTTAATCTATTTTTTTATAATATTATGGCATAAAAAAACAAACTATATAAATAGTCTGTTTATCGGTTCGTTAATTATCTAATTTGTTGTATTCTTCATCACTTACAGATTCTAACCAAACATTCTCAGTTTCTTCACCTGGTACTTCTACAGCAATATGACTAAACCACGTTTTCTTGGTCAAATGACACAATAAAGTTTTCTTCCTTTTTTCTTGTTTTCCTAT
>CANQCI010000032.1 GCA_947589675.1 uncultured Bacilli bacterium
TTATACCTGTTCTTTTCCGAAATATCTAGTCCAAAATGAATATTGCATTGACTGGAAAAGGGTCTAAAAAAACACCGGAGGTGTTTTTTTAATTATCGCGTAGCGATTTCGTACAAAAAATCAAGTTGACAGTATTTTACATTCTTGATTTTTACTTTACAATCCTTATTTATCTAAAATCTACTAATTTTTAAAACTAGCATCTAAATAATAAATCATTCTTCCCTCTTCATAATATTTTTTTTCAAAATTAGTCATTATATTAGGAATTTTGGCTTCATCATGGTGCAAATCTAAACTAACTTTATCAAATATATACCAATACTTTGATAAAGTTTCTAAAGAATAAGCAAAGAAACCTTTATTATCAGTTTTTAAAATAATATGTTTATTTTTTCTAAATATCTTATCATATAATTTTAAATAATTTTCATGCGTAAATCTTTTACGTTCATCAATCTTTTTAGGCCATGGGTCACAAAAAGTTAAATAAATAGTATCTATTTCTTTACCAAAAATTTTATCAATCAATTGAGCATCAATATTAATTAACTTTAAATTAGGTAATTTTAAATTATGAAGTTTATTTACCGCCATAACCATTTGCGAGTCAATTATTTCTAAGCCAATAAAATTAATTTTGGGATAAGTCTTTGCCATTTCAATAATAAAGTCCCCTCGTCCCATCCCGAGTTCTAAGGCAATAGGATTTTGATTTTGAAATAAATCATGCCATTTATTCTTATACTTAAAAGGTTCATTTACAACATAAGGACAATTTTTTACAATCTTATCCGCATTTTTAACTACATTATATTCCATATTCTTTCCCTTCTTTAACTTGATACCAATACATTAAATTATTTTTAAATAAATAATCTAATTTCCCTAAGTCTTTTAAATAACTTATATAAGCTTTAATCGTACTACTAATTAAATAATATTGGTTTAAATTCATATTTAAGTTATATAACTTAAATATGGCTTGAACTATTTCTTCTAAAGTTTTTTCTTCCTCACAAATATTTACAATATTTTGAGCTATTTCTTCTATTTTAAGTCTGTTTAAAGTTATTAACTTATTTATATCTTTCGTAACAACTCCATGGGAAGCAATAAATAATTTACCCTTTAAAGTTTCTAAATATTCTAAAGTATTTAAATATTCTAAAACATTATATATATAAAATATTTGGTATTTATTGATTGTTTCTTCACTTACTAAAGCATCTCCCAAAAAATAAATATCATCACTAGTTTTAACCCCCAGCATATCTGGACTATGTCCCTTTAAACTAAAAATACTTAAACCAAGAGGCAAGTTTGAAATATCTAGAGCATTAGATTTACTAGCACATAAAAATTTATTTTTTAATTCTTGAAATGGATAACCACCATAAAGTAAACTTGGTTCTAATAAAGTTTCTCTTGTAAAATATTTTTCTATTTCACTAGTATAGATTAAGGCATTAGTTCTTTTACTAATAAGTTCATTTCCCCCGATATGGTCGGCATGAGAATGCGTATTAATAATTCCTTTTATCTGTAAATTAGCTAGCTCTAATGTTTTTATAATCTTTTTCCCAGTATCTTTATCATTACCTGTATCAATAATAAAAACGTCATTATCATTTATTTTATATACTCCAATATTAGTAGCATTTTCTAAATAATAAGTTTTTTCTCCTACTTTAATTAACTCCATATACTTCCTCGCTTTTATCTACTAAATATTATAAACGATATTTTTTTTATTTAATAGACATTTTCTTTATTATTTAATATAATTTTTTAAAGGAGGATTGAACGTGCAAACTAGTCGAGCTTATGTTTTAACTAATATTATCTTAAGACAAGAAATTTTCGAAAATTGGCAAAATTTTTATAATCACTTACATAAAGGTGCTAAACATATGCAAAAATATCTTTATAAATTATGGCATAGCATTGATGAAAAAACTTTAAATAATGAAATCCCTTTAATAGATATTAATCGGGAAGTAAAAGTAGATGATTTCAAAATATTTATGGAACTAGTAAATAATATTCCTATTTTCTTTTTTGTTTTTCCTGAACCTGAGGTTGTGATGCGACAAGCCAAGTGTGTAGCTTTATCTTTAAGTACTAAGGCACCAAGATATTTTACCATGGAACTATTTGGAAATTACAGTGGTAATTATAAATATGAAATTGGCGAATGGGTAGTGGAAGATTTAAATTATGTCCATACGGAACATGGTGAGCTAAAAGAAAACACTTTAGAAGAATTTGTAAGTAAAATAAAAGCCATAATAAAAGGAAACTAAAGCGTTTCCCTTTTTTTTATAACAAGCCATTATAAGGATTATTATCATTATTATCAGTTGAATTAGAATTATAGGTTTCCATTGGTTGATTTAAGAATGGATAATTATTGGCTTGTTGATTAGTATTTGCATTTTGACTAGTGCTATCCATCGGTGGTTGTTCACTTACTTGATTTAAAAACGGATTATTATTTACTTGGTCATTATTATTTGGATTTATGCTTGCACTATCCACCCGTGGTTGTTCACTTACTTGATTTAAAAATGGATTGTTGCTTACTGTTTCACTATTATTTGGATTTATGCCAGCATTATTCACCGGTGGTTGCTCACTTACTTGATTTTGAAATGGATTATCATTCATGGCCTCATTATCACTTATATTCAAGTAAGAAGTATTATTTACTGGTTGACTACTAACGCCAATTTCTCCATTTGATGCCAAAGGGGAATTAGAAACATCAACCGCATTATTTAATCCTCCAAGATTATTATCAATAATCTGTGGTTCCCTTTTTATTTCTTCGCCATCTAAATTTTGATTACTTATTCCATTAGCATCAATTGATTGAGCTTCAAATGGTTGATTTAAACCTAAATCAATATTATTTTGAGCATTAGTTACTTCGGGTGTCGGCGTCTTACTATTAGTTTGTCCTTTTTTCTTTTTCATTAAAATAATAACCACGGCTATCACGCCACCTAATAAAAGAATACCACCACCAAGAGCAAGATAAATATTAAACATATTATATAGAGCAAATTCAAATTGAATATTTTCGACTTCATTAGCTGTTAAGCTCCAACTTAAATCTTTGCCATCATTATTTTTAGAAGTTGCATTACTACTTAAGGCTTCATAAGGTAAAGACACGTTAAAACTTAAATCCATACTTCCCATAAGTTTATTTAAATCAAAGTCTAAATCATCATCGTTATTACTAGCTAGTTCACTTACTTGGTAATCTTTGGTCTTTAAATCAAGTCCGGATGCCCCACCAGAGTTGGCATCATAGTTATAATCTAAATCCATATCGTCGTTATAATCATAATCAGAGTCATAGTCATAATCATCACCATCAAAATCAGTATCAAGAGAACTATCATCATCTAAATTACTATCTATATCTTCATTACTTAAATCACTATCAGAAGCATCAAATTCAAAATTAGCTTTATAAGTATTTTTAAATAAACCCTTTTCAATTTTAAATAACTTTGCGGTAGTGTTATCCTCATCTACCATTTTTGATAAACTATAACTTTCATAATCAGGACTACTTACCTCATCAATATTCTTAATACTCCGAGAAACAAGATACCCTTTCATATCTTTATTTTTAGGGTCTTGATATTCTTCAATTGTAAACCCTTGTTTTTTTAATTTATCAATATCTTTTATTTCTAATGCTTCACTGTCATCCCCAAAAACTGAGGTATCAATTGCAAAAATTACCTTAAAATCCATTGCTTTATCTTTTTTTATTGCCATCGTGGCATTATACTTTACACAACCAGTTAGCATAAAAGCTAAC
The DNA here is from genome assembly GCA_947589675.1 of uncultured Bacilli bacterium. Lineage (GTDB taxonomy): Bacteria > Bacillota_I > Bacilli_A > RF39 > UBA660 > Onthocola_B. The sequence continues at coordinate 3,842 of CANQCI010000032.1, forward strand.
AAAAATAATAATATTAAACTTCTAAATTTCCTCATTTTATTCCTTCCTTACATCTTAATATTTCATATAAACTTTTTCTCAAACTCTCTATCTACCACCTTAATACTATTTACTAGCCTAACATAATGAGTATACCATAGGAAACCAAAAATTTCGATAAAAATTTTAGAAAAAAATTATGCCTAACAATCCTAATAGCATATAAAGAATAATACTAATTAGACTAAATAAACTAACATCTACTTTTTTAAAAGTCTTTTTTAATTCGGTAGTTGAGCCTAAATATTTTAACCCCAATAATTTTTTCTTTTCTAAATTATGAGAAGAATAAAGAGCAAAAGCCAAAGGATTATCAAACTCACTATACGAAAAATCTTTAATTTTAATTAAATTAAAAAACATAACTAAATCCCCCGCACAACCTGAGATATTTACAATTGATAAAAGCGTAAGTAAGGAATTATGAAATATTAATCCCAAGATATATGTAAGTAAACCAATGAGGACAAAGGGAGCCATTAAAGAAATTAAAACATTTTTCTTGGAGATATTTTCTTTACATAAACAACACATTATGCCCTTTTCAATATGAATACCATAAGTTATATTTTTAAAATTAGCTCCATTTATAACATAAGCTAAACTATGAATTAATTCATGTAATATTAAATACGGAATAATTAAAAAAATTAACCAATAAAAATGAGCAAATAAATCATAAACATTAAAAAATAATAAAGTTATCCCCAACATAATGCCAAAAAGAATTAAATCAATAATTTGTAATAAGAGATTTTTTAAACCAAATAAATAATATTTAGACAACCTAATCACTCCTAATTATATAAAATATCAATATCTACATCACCATTGATGCCATCTATTTTTCCATCATTACAAAGTTGCCAGATTTGATAATCTTTTTCATAAGTAGTTTGTTTAATATAATGAGCTAACCAAACTGGATAATTATCTTTATTTGTCCAAATAGTTTCTAAATAAAATTTACTTCCATAAAGCATCCCTTGGTATCCCGCATCTTCCACCGTCTTCATAAATATGTCGGCTATTTCATTTATTTCATGAAAACTGATTTTATAACTATTCCAATTCGCCCAATTTTCCCAGTCAAAAACAATTGGTAAATCTAACTTTTCTTTTTTTAAATTTTTAAGTACCCAAGTTGCTTGGTCTTTTGCTTCTTTAACACTGGTGGCAACACTATATAAATAAACGCCCACTTTTAAGCCCGCTTCTTTGGCCTTTTTGATATTAGCTTCGTAATATTCATCGAGGCTAAGCTCCCGACTTTTAATGCCTTGGGAACCCAAGCGAAGCATCACAAAACTTGCCCCAGCTTCTTTTACTTTGGCAAAATCAATATCACCTTGCCACTTAGAAACATCAATTCCAATTTCATTTTCAGGAGTTTTATAGCCATTATAAACATCACTAAATAAAGTTTTTTTCACGGGAGTTGACGTCGAAGTTCCCCCACTTCCTCCAGTATTTTGGGGAGGATTAGTAACTTTTAACGTAACATTTACATCTTTAGTATTATTACTACTATCACTTAATTTATATGCTAGTTGGTAAGTCCCGGCGGTATTTAAATCATAATCACCCGTGATAGTACATTTAACATCGCCGGTGTAATTATCGCCATAAGTTATTAAATTACATAAATCTTCTTGATAACCAACTTGGACACTTTTACTTGTTCCACTGAAAACTAAAGGCGGAGTGGTATCCACAATTTCAATATTTCCTCGATATACATACTTTTTATCATCATATAGATAATAAACTTTAACTTCTTCATTACCTAATTTATTCGTATTAATTTTATAATTATCACTGACAATTTCAATATCCTTATTAACCATACTAATAGCATCAAATAACGATAAATCATTATAAACTTCCGCATTATTAACCATTAATTTGACAAAGTCTTCGCTATTATCTTCATAAATAACTTCTTTTTTCTGACACCCACTTAATAACAATAAACTAACTAATAATATTATTTTTTTCATAATATCACCTATTCCATCAATAATTTATAAGCACCATCCGGATTTATATGATATTTTTCAGAATACAAAAGCCAATCAGTGATATCACTTACTGTAAACCAAGCAATATCCCCCACTTTTAGGTTTTCAATTTCATAAGGTTCTTGATTTAAAACTACTTTTAATTTATCGCCCTCAAACTCAATTAAATCAAACCAAATATGTTCATAATTATCTTCTCCTGGAATGGGTACACCAATTTTAACGGAAATTTGACATCTATAATCTTTTTGCCAATATTCCTTAGCTAAGTGAAATCTTTCTTGGGCTAAAGCCGCCATTCTTTTGGTTTCTTCATTACTTACAAAATATAAAGGATTATTATCTAAATTGGGGTCATAAGCATCGACTGGCGTATAATTACCATTTTTTTCATCTTCCGCACTTAAATACAAAAATATTACATCACTATTCGTATTATGACCATTTTGTCTATCTTCCATATTACCAATCTTTAAATTTTTATAAGCCCTTATTGCCTCTGGCCAAGGTATCGCCGTAACTACAATAGGTATCCGGTTATTTAGTAAACCAATATAAGAACCTACCCTTTCATATTCATATCCATCTTTATCAATTAAATAATTAGCATAATTAATTAATAAATTATAATGACCTCGATAGGTTGTTTCACTTGATTTTAAAATTTCTAATTCCGAAATTCCACACCGACATAACCCATGGGTATGAAGCCATATTCCGTATTTTTTATCTGCAAGCATTTGGACTGTGTATAAATCCTCAGGAGCATTATCAACTTGGGAAGCTGCGGACATTTTTGCCCATTCTTTCGGCATCAATTTTTCCGCACTTTCATCCATAACGGCTAAAAGCGATGGTATTAAATTAACTAAAAGTTTTATTTGTAAGTGATAAGCTTTCTTCGGATTAGACCTTGGAAACTTCATAAAAACATTGATTGCTCTATCCGCTTCATCTAAGGCATCAATATCGCTTTTAGAAAAAAGATAGGCGGGTAAAATAAAATTAGGGATAAACTTAAAACCTCCCTCAAAAAAGTTTATTTCATAATCTTCATCAGCATACCTTATTTTCGCTTCAAAACATCTTTTTTCCATAGAAAAAGTTTGTTCTATAACTTCAATTTCTTTATAACTTTCTAAATTAGTAATAAAATCTTTGATTGTAAAACTATCATCTTTAGCTAAAACCCCCATCATACAAGAATATTCTTCCCAATAAGTCATTGGTAAAGCTATTATTTTTTTGTGATGAAACATAAAACCACTTCCTAAAATTCATTCTATCATATTTTTAATTATTTTTTGCACTTTGTTCTTGATAAACTCGCCATAATTGTTGATTTCTTTTCAATTTATTTCCATTACATAAATAATTGATATTTTCTTTTAAAGCATTTAAAGCGAGCGTACTATATTTTATCCCATAACTCTGGCGAATTTTTTCAATATAAATATTCGCTGCTTCTGCGGAAATAGCTCGCTTATATAATTTTCCTTCAAGCATTTTCCCAAAGACATCAATATAAATTTTCGCACTCGATAAATTCATTAAGCCCTCTAACTTTTTTAAAGCTTCTTGATAACTCATTTTCTTTTCATTTACTTTCATAGCTAAATCACATAACATATTAATTTCATTTTTCGTTATTTTCTTTTTATTATCATTAATACTAGTTATATCAATATAACAAAATTGTTCTAAAACTTTTAAATAATTTTTTAAATCATCATAATCTGACCAAGTTCGTAAATAAAATTTTAAGTTACCCACTTCTATTTCTTCGTAATCTAAACCTAAATCAATATCTTTTTGACTTAAACTCTTTTTTAAAAACTTTTGCTTATTCATCATTACTTGACTAAATTCCCGAGGAATATCTTGAAAAGAATTAAAATTATTTAAATTAATGTAATCTATAAAAGTTCTTTTGATTAATTCTCTAGTTGTAAACGTTTCATTATTATACTTCCAAGCGACATTATCACTTGCTATACTTACATCTTCTTCTTTAATATCTAAAAGTTTTTCAATTAACCCTTTTAAATATTTATACCGTTTCTCGATATTATCTAACGTCCACATATATTTATTTTTATTACCTCTTGCCAAGGCTTCTTTCTTGGCATCATCAATAATTATCCGGGTTGTTTCAAAAGTTGTTATGCCATCTTGGTTTTGCCCATTTTCATCAAGTCCTTGGTATATTCTAATTTTAGTTGAAAACCCAAAATTTTCACACTCTTCATTTTTACTATAACTAAGTAAAGCCATATTTCCAAGCGTATTTAAATAAGCATCCGTACTTTCTCGATTTTTAATATAATCCCATTCTTTATTTTTCTTATAAGCTTTAGGTAAAATATGGTCTATATGTAATTTTCTATCAATTTCATAAAAAGTAGTATTAGAACTTTCTCTTTCCATATATTCTATGGATAACAATAAAGGCTTTAAAAATTTTTCATCATAAACATTGCCTTGAAGAGCTTCATAAACACTTTTAATCATTTTTTTATTAATAATTAATTCTTCTAAATCCGCTTTAATATAATTTATATCCTTTTTTTCATAAATATTTTTTATTAAATTAAAAGATTTAGTTTTAACTGTATTGATAGTTCCCCCCGCAATAAAAGCGAGATAATAAAAACGTCGCATTACTTTAAACAGTTCCTCTTTATGGGGATAATCAACCATATAGGTTGTAGCTAAAGCACTCATGACATAATTCTTCCACGGAATATAAAATAGGCTATAAATAATTGGATTTTGGCTTGTATATACTTCATTCAAAGCATCTTTTAAAGCCACCATTTCCTCAATTACTTCTTCCCCTTTCATTTTCTTTATTACTTCTTTAATTGACTCAAACACTTGTTTCCGAGGATTTTCTCTTAATTTATAATATTCATAAATAACCATAAAATCGTCCATGGTAAAACCTTGGCTATTGCCTAAAGCGACAATATCATTCCAATTTTGATTAAAGGCATTCTTTTCTTCTGTTTCATGATTTTTATATTTACTAAATATTTCCGCTTTCACTAAATCCGCATTAGTTAAATCTAGTCCCCGATTATTTAAAATTTGAAATAACTTAATGGCAAAGGTTACATTATGACAAACTATTTTAATAATACTCGTTTTAAAAAAGATATAATTAACAAACTTATTAAGTTCTATACTGGCTAAGTCTTTAAACTTTTGATAAAAAAAGTAAGCGGTATTTAAATATTTATATTTAACATCATTACTTTTTATTTCTTTTTTAGTTGGTTCTATTAAGTCTTTATAAGTTTTGCGATTGGTTATATTATTTTTAAAAATAGTATGACACTTTCCACTACTTTGAAGTTGAAGCCGACTTAAATCTTCATTATGAAAAAAACTATTCTTAAGTTTAGTTAAATTAACATAATTTATTTCTTTAGATTTTTGATTAATATTTTTAAAGTCTTTAATTAAAACATCCATCATAATCATCAGGGTCGTTATTCTTTGTTGACCATCAATTAAATCATCATAATTATTATTGTTTACTACGACAATTGAACCCAGAAAAAAGCACTCATTTTTGCCTAAATAAGCTTCATATAAATCATTCCATAAATCATCTAATTCTTCATTAGTCCAGCTATATTGTCTTTGATAATCAGGTATTCGGTATATTCTATCACAATTAAATATTTCACTAATTGTTTTATTTTCGGGGGTAAAAGTTTCTTTACTCATATTTTTTAATCTCCTTAATTTTATTAACAACAATATTATATCATTTTTTATACATCATTATAAGTTGTATAATTTTTCATTCTTTATATCAGTGCTTGCTAAAATTCATTAATCGATTATTAAGTTTATTTTTTATTTTTCTCAATGTATTCTCTGCAGTTCTGCAGAGTTTTATTTAGTAACCCAAACAGGTCTGGTGTCTGAGCCAAGGTTACAAATATATGTCCACCATTTCTACTACTTCAATAAAGAACTAAATATTTGGTTTAAATTTTCATGAATTACTAAATCCGCTTCTTTATCAAAAGGTGTTTTATTATTATTTAAAATTACTAAATGTTGTCCTGGAAAAATTCGCACCAAACTACAAGTGGGTTCTACTGTGAGGGAGGTTCCCGCCACAATCAGTAAATCCGCCTCAGTTATATGGGCAATAGCTTCATTAAATACCTCAGTTGGTAAACTTTCACCATACAAAACGACATCAGGCTTAATTAATCCTCCACAAGAACAATGCGGTACCCCATTTGTATGAAAAACAAATTTGTCATCATAAAATTTATGACATTTTAAACAATGATTACTTTTGATAGTTCCATGAACTTCATAGACGCATTTAAGCCCACTTAACCGATGCAAGCCGTCAATATTTTGGGTTACCACTGCCTTAAGTTTACCTAAATCTTCTAATTTTTTTAAATATTTATGAATAGCATTAGGTAAAGCATTTTCACAATTTAAATTAGTTTTATAAAATTCATAAAAATCCTCAGGATTTTGGTAAAAAAACTCCGCACTTAACATATACTCTGCCGGATATTTAAACTGTTTACTATATAACCCATCTTTACTTCGAAAATCTTTTATCCCACTGTCGGTGGAAGTTCCGGCTCCATCTAAAAAAACAATATTAGAAGCATTGGCAATTAATTTTTGTAATTCTTCTAGCTTATTCATTTTCCCCTCTTTTCTTGCGAGTTAATATTAATCTTTCATATTTTAAATCATTATCGCTAGTCTTATAATCATGAAATTCTTCTTCCCAAGCATCTTTTTCTAATGGAGGAAAATAAGTATCAGCTAAAGGGAATGTATCTTTAATTTGTGTTAGATGAATTTTACTTACATAGGGTAATAATAATTGATAAATTGTCTTTCCCCCAATTACAAAAAAGTGTTCTTCGGGATTATCATTAATAAGTTTTAAAACTTCATCTAAATTATTGCAAACGATATAATTTTCTTTTAAATCATTTTGATGAGTCACAATAACATACTTTCTTCCCTTTAAAGTGGGAGGCATCGCTAAAAAAGTATTTCTTCCCACAATAATATAAGAGTTCATTGTCGTATTTTTAAAATAAATTAAGTCTTCTTTAATTCGCCAAATTAAATCATTTAAATAACCAATTTCTTGATTTTCTCCCATGGCTACAATTAATTCTAAATTAGCATAAGTCATCTTTATCACTCCTAATTTATTATAAAACAAAAAAGAGTATTCCCCAACTCTTTTTCATCATTATTTCTTATGACAATAATTTAATAAATCTTTAACTTCTAATTTTTGATTAGCTGTAACTTGCCAATATTCATCCGGCGTATCAAAATAACAACGGAAAACATCATAAAATAAGGTATCATAATAAATCACATCCCCAGTCGTTGTAGTTCTAATTCGGTACATAGGAGCTACATTATTATTAATAACACTTAAGTAATCGGTAAAAATTAAGATACTTATAGTTATTAACGTTCCTAGAAAAACTAAAATCAGCCGAATAGCTTTTTTTAAAAAATTAGTAAGTTTATATATACCCCCAAAAAGAATGATTAAACCTAATGATGAATAAATAGAACCCCAGCTACTTTCACTTGGGAAAATCATTAACGAAGATAAAATCAAGACAAAGCCAAAAGCCATAAAGATTAAAGCAATTATTTGCTGATATTTAATAACCTTTTGGTGTGAATAAGTAAGAGTCTTAATCAAATTTTCTTCTAATTTATTTTGATAGCCAACTTCATCTATTTTTTCGCCACTTAAAAGGTCATTAATACTAATTTCTAAAATGGAACATAAAGGTTTAAATAAAGCTAAATCTGGCATATGTTTTCCATTTTCCCAATTACTAACTGATCTATCAGTTACCCCGAGGAGCATAGCTAAATCCGCTTGAGTAAGCTTTTTTGCTCGGCGACATTGACTCAGAAATTTGCCAATTTTTTCTTGGTTCATTTTTCCTCCTTTCCCCTTTATTATAAAAAGAAGAAGAAATTAAAAACACGAAACAAAACTTGAGTTTAAAATAATTTATCGAACTTTTTCACTAATTCCGTGATAATATCACTAGATTTACTCGCATAAATCAATCTTTTAGCTAAAGCTGGGTCATCAGTAATAATATTATCAACATTAAGTTCAATCATTTTCTTAATATTTTCTTCGGTATTAACTGTCCAAGCATAGATTTGCTTTCCCTCATTATGAATTTTAGATACAATACTTTTCGTAACACTTGATGCTTCAATACTAAAGTAATCGGCGGCATCTAAGGCTGTGATATCACCATAAGCTAAAGCACTAACATAAACGGTAGTGATATCTTTATTCACTTTTTTAAAGTTTTCTAAAACTTCATAAACTTGACTGGTAATAACACAATCTTTTTCAAAATGATTTTTTAAAATAATATCTGCAACTAACTGTTCAAAGTTTTCTTCATGCCCTGTTGGTTTCAGTTCAATATTAAGGTGCATCTTATTTTCTTTTGCCCATTTAATTACTTCATCAAGCAAAGGTACTTTTTCCCCTTTAAACTTGGTATCTTTAAAACTTCCCACATCTAAAGCTTCTACTTCATAAAGACTTGCTTCCCAAGTATTTAAATTAACTTGGGCGGTTCTTTTAAAATTAGTATCATGTAATACAATAATACTATCATCTTTTAAAGCTTGAACATCAAGTTCAATCCAATCAGCTCCAAGCTCTTTTGCTCCCTTAAAGGCAAGCATTGTATTTTCAGGATACATTACGGATGCTCCCCGATGGGCGGTTACTTCCATGGTTCTTGCAAATTCCACATTAAGATTAAATCGTCCCTTCATAACTAAGTTGGTAACTCCTGTTAAAATAACTAAAACTATAATTCCTAAAACCGTTACAACCTTTTTTCCCTTACTTTCCTTTTTCAAAACTTTTGGTAAATTTACATGAGCCATTTTTTCTTTATTTTCTTCTTTATGTTGATAAAATAATATACTTAAAATAGTATAACTTAAAGAAGTAGCTAATATCGTATATATAATAAATGATAAGAGCATACCGACCCAGACAATGGTAATTAAAAATGAGTCTAATAAGGCAATTGCTTTAAATACCTTATTAATTAAAACAATTATCCCCACTTCACCTAAAATAATTCCCAGATAAATAACACTTATTAAAACTTGAGTTACGCCAATTTTAATTAAATCTTTTAAATGACTTTTTCGACTTAAATTTTTACTTTTTTTAATAGCTTCTTTAAAACTACAATTTTCTAAAAAATAATAATGTAAACTATATAACCAATTTAAAAAGATAACAATTAAAATAATAACTAAAAATATATAAAATATTAATAACATTTTATTATTAAATATAAAATCTTTAATAAATTCAGGAATTTTTAAAGAAGAAATAAAATTAGCTCCAATTCCTAAATTAAGAAAAGGAATTAAGAATAAAACTAAAAACATAATCAAAATATTTTGAGGATGAAATACCTGACATGACTTATGATAAGAATACTTAATTGCTTCTTTTAAACTAATATTTTTTTGTTGATAAGAACTATCGACAAGGGTAATAATAACCCCGATATCAAATAAAGTATAAATAGTTATTAAAATAAATAATATTAATAACATAACTAAAGTTAAAGGATTTAATAAAAAGCTTAAAAAATTTTCTTTAGTTAAATAAGTATACCCAGTTATTTTCATAATTAAATTAAATAACCATAAAAATAAAGGGGAAAATATAATAACTGTTAATAATTTAAAAATAAATTCAAACGTAACTAAATTTTTAAAATTATAATGAGCTAACTTTTTTAAGTTTTTTAACATATTAACCACTTCCACAACTTATGTCCAAATTGTATCATTATAAATAAAAATATGAAACCCTTTTATTAAGTTTCATATTAAATCTAATTTCTTTCTTTAATAATATTTTTACTACAATAATAAGTAATTAAGAAATACCCACCATAGATAATGACTAGGATAATCATGGTAATTATGATGGATGATAGTAACTCTTCATTTCCAAATACTTCTAATACTGAAAGGGCAAATTTAATGCCAAATATCGAATGAATTAAGGCTAAAACCAAAGGAAGTAAAAAGAAGATTGCTATTTGCCAAAATAAAGCTTTATTAATCATTTTTTCATCAGTTCCGATTTTTCTTAGGACTTGGTAGCGACTTTTATTATCACTACTTTCAGATAGTTCTTTTAATGCCAATATTGCAACACAACTAACTAAGAAAATAATTCCAAGATAAAGGCCAATAAAAGTTACCATGGCACTTAAGCCCACCGTTGCCTCTTTAATATCTAATTTCGTATTACCAAAAGGTAGTAAATAATCATTAACTAAAGGATTACTAGTTAAAGAATTTATTTTATTTTCTATTTCTCTTATTTCTTTTTCTTTGGTAGTTTTATAATTACCCATTAAATAATTAGCATATAAATAATCATCGGAAATGATATCATCACTTACTAAGATAATACCCGTGTTGATATGTTGACTAGCTATTTCTAAAAAGCCATCTTGACACTCCTGATACTTTGGTTTTAAAGTATGTCCTAAAATATTAATCGTTTCTTTATTTTTTAAAGCAATATTCCGAATTTCCACCATACTTTTAAAATCCGCAACAATTATATATTCATCTTCTTTTAAAGAATATTCTGGTATTCCGTATAGTTTAGCCACTTTATTATAATCACTTATCTTCATGATATCTTGTTCATCATCAAAAGTTAAAAACGAATTTTTTGCTTTGATAGCTTCATAGTTAGAACCTAAAGTATCTTTAAAAGTTAAACTAGGAAGAGAATAAGTATTTACTTCAATATAATTTTTTAAATAATTCTTATAATCAAAATCATATAAAGTAAAAGTTTCTAAAACTGAATAATGCGAATTTTTAATTTGGTTATCCGTATAACCATATCTTTTAAAGGCATCATAATGCTTCTCCATATTAACTAAACTGGAAAACTGGGCATCCACCGGAGTTAATTTTTTAATATTTTCATTCATCGAATTTTTTATTGTAAAACATGAAGATAATAAACAAATAGTTACAAATAACATTAAACATATCACGGTTGTTGATAAAACTGTTGTATTTATTTTGCTACTAAATTCTCGGAAAATAAAACTATTTAAACCCCGATAATAATATTTTTTAAGACTTTGGCCAATTCGTAAAATTAAACCAGAAAGCGACCAAAAGATTAAGAAAGTCGCAACAGAACCCATGATAATTGGTACCAAGATATCTTGGGCTTCCCTTAAAGAGAGAAAGTCATGCGTAACAATAAAGTAAGCTCTTCCTAAGATAATAATTGCCCCGATAAAAATAATAATACATAAATAAGGATTTTTTAATTTAACTTCTTCACTTTTCTTAGCACTATTTAATAAATCAATTAATTTACATTTACTAACACTTATAGTATTAAATATCATGACAATTAAATACATAATACTAAAATAGATAATTGTTTTAAAACAAGCTTTGGGACTAAAGATAAAAGCAAATTTAGTTAAATTAGCTTCAAACATATTAGCCACGACTAAGCTCATTAATTGCGACATTAAAACGCCTATTCCTAAGCCAACAATTAATGATAATATCCCAATAAAAAGGGTTTCTAAAAAGAGAATAAAGGATATTTTTCGTTTACTCATTCCTAAAGTTAAATAAATCCCAAATTCTTTATTTCTTCTTTTCATTAAAAATCTTGAAGCATAAATAATTAAAAAGCCTAATATAAACGAAACAAAGACACTAACTCCTGATAAAATAGTCATCATAAGTTTAATTAATTCTTGCGTGGAAGTAGAAACATCCATCATAACAGTTTGACTATCTAAAGCATTAAAAACATAAAATATAGCAATTCCTAAAATTAAGGTAAAAAAGTAAATAGCATAATCTTTAATACTTTTCCGGATATTTTTTAAAGATAACTTACAAAGCATCATTTAAATCACCACCAAGTAAGGTTACCACATCAATAATTTTATCAAAAAACTCTTTCCGGGTATCTGTTCCTTTATGTATTTCTTTAAATATTTTCCCATCTTTAATAAAGATAACTCTTCTAGCATAACTGGCGGTAAAGGCATCATGAGTTACCATGAGAATAGTTGCTCCTTGTTCATCTAAATAATTAAATTTTTCCAAAAGCATTTTGGCCGCCTTGGAGTCTAAAGCTCCGGTTGGTTCATCCGCTAAAACAAGCTTGGGAAGTGTTACAATTGCTCGGGCTGATGCCACCCTTTGAATTTGTCCACCCGACATTTGATATGGATATTTATGAAGGACATCTTTTATATCTAAGTCATTGGCAACTTTCTTGATTTTGGCATCAATTAAAGCGGGACTTACATTTTGAATTGATAAAGCTAAAGCGATATTTTCATAAGCGGTTAAAGTATCCAGTAAATTAAAATTTTGAAAAATAAAACCTAGCTCTTCCCTCCGAAACTTATTTAAATCATTCCCCTTTAATTTGGTGATATCAATTCCATCAACATAAATATGCCCACTGGTTACTTTATCAATTGTGGAAATACAATTTAAAAGGGTGGTTTTCCCCGAACCAGAAGCCCCCATGATAGCCACAAACTCGCCCTTTTCCACTTCAAAAGATAAATCATCAATTGCCTTGGTTAAAGAAGAACGGCTCCCATAGTATTTTTCAATATTTTGAACTTTTAAAACATTTTCCATCTTAATTTCTTCCTTTCAAGTATCATCATAACTAAAAATACTAACTTTGTCGTTCTTTTAATCTTACTTAATATTACAATTTTGTAATCTACTTTACAACCTCATAAAATTTATCTTTCGCAAATGTTATAAATACTTTAGTATATTCACCCCACACTGATTGAATAGCAATTTTATGTCCTAACTTTTGGCACATACTTTTGGCAATATATAAACCCATGCCCGTTGATTTTTCAATATCTCGCCCATTTTGTCCCGTGAAGGACTTCGTAAAAACTTGTTTTAAATCCGCTTCCTTAATACCTATACCATTATCTTCAATCATTAAAATAGTTTTATCTATTTCTTCTTTGACCTCTATTTTTATATAGGCATTTTTAATCTTTCTTTTATACTTAATACTATTATTAATAATTTGTTCTAAAATAAATTCTAACCATTTAGCATCAGTTAAAACATATATATCTTTCTTTAATAAAACTTTATAATCAATCTTTTTTTCTAATAAAAGAACCATATTCTTAACCCCAACATTTTTAATAATTTTCGCTAAATTAGTTTCTTTAATTAAATAATCTTTTTCCGCATTTTTACATCTTGCGTAATAAAGAACTTGATTAACATAATCTTCTAATTTTTTTAATTGCAATTTAGTTTTATTATCAAACTTGTCTTGATGATTATTACTTATTAATTCTAAAGTAGCCAAAGGAATTTTTACTTCATGAACCCACATTTCGATATATTCTTGAAAGTCTTTAAATTGTTTAGTAATTAATTTTACATTTTCATTCATCGATTTATTAATAGCATATAAAGCTTGGCATAGTAACTCACCCTCATAAAAATCTGGTGAAACTAAGGTTTCCAAGACTAAGTAGCTTTTATCTAAAGCATCAATATTAGCCAGTAATTCTGTATAAAATTTATTTTTACGAATAAAAGGAATAAAAAGAGCTAAGCAAAAGAAGATTATAAGAATAATGGTTAGCGAAATAATAACTTCCTTAGGACATTTAAAAGCTAAGAAAATAAGCCAGCTTATTCCTAAAGTTAGGATAAATAATAGACTTAACCATATATTATCTTTTAAATACTTTCCTAATTTCATTTTAAAATATATCCTATTTTCTTTCTCGTTTCGATAATATTAGCATAACCTAATTCTTTTAATTTATGCCGAAGTCTACTAATATTCACAGTCAAAGCATTTTCATTAACATATTCCTCATTATCCCATAAGGCTGTCATAAGTTCATCTTTTTCTACTATTCGATTTTGATGATTTAAAAAATAAGTCAAAATAATTATTTCATTTTTAGTTAAACTAATTTCAGTCATATTTCTTTGGATAATGCCTTTAGCTAAATTAATCTTTAAATCTTTATAGGAAATCTCTCCCAGACTGGAAGCTAAACTTCCCTTGCTTCTTTTTAATACCGCCCCAATTCTTAATAAAAGAATATTAGGATTATAAGGTTTAGTAATATAATCATCAGCCCCATAAGTAATAGATAAAGCTTCATCAATTTCCGAGTTTAAACTTGTAACCATGATAACTGGAATATCAGCTTCCTTTCGTAAATTTTGTAACAAAGCTTTACCATTTAAAACTGGAATATTTATATCTAATAAAATTAAATCTGGTTTCACTTGTCTAATTTTCTTTAAAGCATTAGTAAAATCTTTTAAAACAATGGCTTCATAATTATTTTTAACTAATAATTTTTTTAATTCATCACAAATTATCTCATCATCTTCAATAATCATTATCTTATCCATTCTTTCCCTCCCTTTGGTAAATCGAGTAGAGAAGATTTACTATGACTAGTAAATCTGTCCCTCTCACACCACCAAGCATACCGTTCGGTACTTGGC
>CANQCI010000033.1 GCA_947589675.1 uncultured Bacilli bacterium
TACTAGTGGTGTGGGTTTCACCTTTCTAGGTAGGATTTCCACCTACTAAATTATTCGACCTACACGGTCGCACCATATATTCAAATGAAACACCTTCATTAATTAAATAATTACTTAATTTATTTTCACCAACACTAACGCTTTCAATAAGCAATTCTTCCAAATTAATATGTAATTTATTATTTTTAATCAATTTAATTAATTTTCCTTCATTATATTTTTTTAATATTTCTATAATCTCCATAAATACCTCCGACATCAATATCAATATTTAGTTTATGATAAAATAAAGCTTTCAACTGACAATTATTATGTATAAATATGTTCACTTCTTATTTTAAAATACTTTCCCTAACATATTCAAAAATACTTTATAAAAATAATTATTTATGTTTAATTAATGTATTTCAAATTAAACCGAATTATACTTTTTTATTGTTTTTTCTTATAGATATGTCACTAAAAAAATCTTCGATTTTTTCATTCATAACAAAAGGTTGATTAAGGTTAGTCGTTTTCATATTTTCAATATGTTTTTTAAAGTATTCCTTTGATTTTTCATCAGTATCACACATAATACAATTTCTTTTTTCTTCAATACACACACGTCCTGTCGTTCCACTACCTGAAAAAAAGTCTAACACTATTGAATCTGGATATGATAAAGATTTAACGAGTCTTCTTATTATTTCTAATGGTTTTTGGGTAGGATGTCCTACTCTTTCTAAAGAATTACCATTTAATCTGCCAATTTCCCAGACATTAGTAGGATTTTTTCCTTTTCTAACGTTAGCTGGATTCAATCTTTTATCTTTTAATGCAAGCTCTAAATCAGCATCTGAATACTTTATCCTAACCGAATCTAAATCAAAATAATATTTATCAGTTTTAGTAAGCCATATAATCTCCTCATGCCTATTAGCAAAGTAGCGATGAGCAGACATTCCATTTTTATAATACCAAATAATTGTATTAACAAGCCTAAATTTCGTATTATGTCTACAATGATAAATTATCTCAATCAAATCTCCACTTTTAGCTGACTGAAATTGCGTTCCCCCGAAGATAATCATATTCCCATTTTTAGATAGTACTCTATAAGATTCATCAATCCATTTTGATGCCCATTCAATATAATTTTCATAATTATCCCAAACGGCTAAATCTAAATTATAAGGCGGATCAATTAAAATTAAATCAATTGAATCATCGGGAAGTAATTTTAATAAATCTAAACAATCATTATTTAATAATATACAATTAGTTTTATCTGGGATAGAAAAGTCTAAACTAGTCTTATGTTTAATATTATTTGAGTTCATCTTATTTATTGACATCAATGCAGAATTATTATGTGATTTATTATGTATAGCCATAAAATTATCTCCTTATTGTTATATTTAATTATTATTATAATTTTTTAATTGCTGAAATAAATCCTTGCCTAGCATTTTCAAAGATGTTCTTGCTATATCAAGCATGATTTCAATCATTTCTGAGTCAAGCCAATGTTCACCATTTGGTTGAGTATATATAGAAGCGGCTTGAAGCATTATATTTAAATTATTACTAGAAACAAATTTATTTTCACATAAATTTGTATTTATTGGTAGTCCAAAATTGGCTGCTGTTAGTCTATCTAAACGATTAAGATCTCCGGCATTATATTTTAAAGTAATAACTCGTCCATCTGGTCTTACAACTTCAACATCATGTATAAGAAAATTTGATCCCTCTAAAAAAAGTACATAAGGGAAATATGTTTCAGCAAGCATAAAATTTGCCATTTCAGATATATTTTTATGAGAACGTTCAATGGCATTACCAGCAACCATCGTATCTTGATTGTTATTTTTACCTACAAGTTTTCCTAATCTTATATTTTCAATATCATTTCCTTGATGCTTGGCTTCGGAAACTAATACTACCCGCCAATTGCCATTATCATCTTTAACTTCTATAATTCCACCGTCTGGTTTAATCTTAGCATTTTCAATAAATAGTGTTTGCCCCAATTGCGGATTCACTTTTTTTAGTGCTTCATTAATTTCTTTTTTTAATAAATCTCGTCTATATCTAAACTCAAACATAGGAAATTCTTTTTCTAACAATTTCATTACCCGCAAAGAATTACTATATACCTCCACATCATGTTCTTGGGCTTGTTGACCAAATATGCCAATTACCCCTTGTGATTTCTTATGTTGAATTATTAATCTTTCTGTTTGATTCTTTTTCATATTAACCTAATATTCCTTTCGTTTTGTCCATGACAAATATAATCATGAAAAAATTTAGTTTCAGACTGCTACTTCTAAAAAGTCCTTTAATATTTTTTATTGTACTACTTTTTAAGAAATTTTAATAGTGCATAAAAAACTGCGGGCTCGTAACCCACAATTAAAGTCTGCAAAACTAAGTATTAATTTTAACATGTGAAAAACTTGTAAAGAGGAGCAAAGAAAATATACATCAAGCATTATGCTGTTCAGAAATAAATTTTGATAGATTTGCGTTAATTGAGTTTACAAATTTGAAAACAACCAACTATTGTCAAATCTAAATACAATAAAAAAGGAAGAAAAATGCTACGTAATAAAAAATTAACCAATTAAAAACCCGTAAACACGGGGAATATTTTAATTTGGAGCAGATAACGAGGATCGAACTCGCATCCTAAGCTTGGGAAGCTCATGTTCTACCACTGAACTATATCTGCAATTCAAGATTTCTAATATTATTTTAACAATTAAATTATTGTTTAGCAATATTTATGTAAAATTTTTTGTTAGCTTTTTTAAAATTTATTTTTTTACTTTCTAAATTTAATCTGATTGGCTATAATAAAATTATAAAGTAGGAGTTTAAAATGCAAAAGAAAAAAATATGGTCTTTCACGATAATAAGTTTGATACTAATAAGTATTGTAGTAATTGATGTTATATTTTTAGTTCCAAAAAAGCCAATAGAAAAACCAATTATCGAACCAATAACTCCAAATATGGAACCAATAGTAACAATTACCGCCAAACAGGCATTTGCTGATTATCAATATAAGGATTGTTTTCAAAATTATTATTTTGTTACTAAAAATGGTTATCTAGGTGCTATTGATGAAAATGGAAATACTGTCTTAGATTTTAAGTATCCTCAAGATGCCTATTTAATAAAAAATAATTCCGCTATCACAATTAATACCGAGGATAAATCTTATTTATTTGATAATAATTTAAAGTTGATAATTACTTCATCATCCCCCATTAATCCAGTAATAGACCCCATTAATCAAGAAATATATTATAGTATAAATAATACTTTATTTAATACAAATCAGGAAATTATCAAAACTAATTTACCTAGTTATCTAAAAAAAATCGGTTCCTATATATTTACCGATCACAAAATTATTAATTTAAATAATGATAACTATTATGATATTGATTTTTTTAGTGAAGACGAAAACTATATTTATGCTCTTTCTTCTAATAAAGAAACATTTTATTATTATGATTATAAAAATCAAGATTTCCAAACTTACCAAGTAACAGGAATATTTACTAACGGCTATAGTTTAAAAAAGGGTGATGATAAATATTCATTTGTTAAAAACCATGGTTTAACTAGTCAAGATACTGAGGTTAATATTAATAACTACCGTCTAGATTATAAGGCTTGTTCTTATGGGTTCAAAATTTATGTTGATAATCAGCCAGTTAACAACACATGTTATGATGATTATTCTTTAAGCAATAATGCATCAGCTATCTCAATTATAAAAAATGAAAATAATTATCTTTTATATGATAGTAAACTTGAAAAAATTAAAGATGAAGTTGCTATTGTTGGTAAGTATTTAACAAATTTTGATTATAATAAAAATTATTTACATATCACCGATTACACTGGACAAGAAGTTAAAAATCCTTGTACTAATTCATTAGAATATTATGATGACTTAACCTATATTTGCCAAGATGAAACAAAAGCTTTCTTTGTTGATAATAATTTTCAACAAATTAGTCCCAGCTATGATAGTATCCATTGTTTACCAGATACAAATTATTGTATCTATCGCCAAAATAAAAAATTTGGTATTTTATTTAATAAAGATGTTTTAGTTGAACCAATTTATCAGAATATTCAATTTACTGATGACAATAAAATTATTGCTCAACACATTTTTGGCTTTGACACTTTTTCCTTGACTAAAACAACTCCTAATAATTCATTATCTAAAGCTGAATTAAAAAGCAATATAGCCTACCCTTATAATAATATTAATGTTTTAGATACTATTGATAAATATAATTTAACTGATTTAAAAAATTTAATCTTAGCTAATGAAGAATTTTTTAAAAAATATACTTATATTGTTGAAAATAATTCTAATTTAGGAAATTATAAAAAACAAGTTATGAATTTATTTAAAGAAGTAATATTAAATAAAAGTAATTTAGATGAAAATATTTTTCTTACCGCTTTAGAAAAATTAAATATTGTTAAAAAAGATAAATTAATAGATGAACTAGCTAATGGATTATATTATGATAGTAATAAGAAAATTGAATTATTAGTTGATAACGATAATGTTGTATATCATGAATTAACCCATTTTGTCGATCTTTCTTTAAATGATTTTAGTAATAATATTTATCAATGTGAAAATACTTATTTTTCTCAAGCTGATTTTGCCAATATGAATAGGGAAGCTCAAAATAAATGTGAATTAGCATTTGATAAAGATATTTACTTTTTATCGGAAGGTGGTGCTGAATATTATTCAGCTTATTATCTAAATCATAATATTATCAATGCCTATCAACTCCCTACCAAAATAATTGGAGCTTTATCTTACATCTATGGTTTTGATTTTATCAAAGATATTTATTTTGATTCGCAAAATGGTAATTTAAAATTTTTACAATTATTTTTAAATGCTGGCTTAACTTATTCTGATTTTAAGCAATTTTTAAATATTACAGATTCTTCAACTTTTCTTGAAGATAAAAATTATTTCGTTATCACGGATACTTTAATAAAATTATATGAAAGCCAACATTCTTCGGCCTGGAATCAGGATTTAGAATTTTCAGAAATTATTGCCATGATTATCGGCTATACCAAAATTAAACCTGAATATACAGAAAACTATTTAGATTATCAAAAATTAAATTTTGACTTTCTCCAAAAGTATCGTAATATGACCAAAAATTTAAAAGAAATTGATTTTCAACAAATAAAATACTATCCAGGTTATTATTTAAAAGGGCAAAGTGCATCTTACTTAATTTTAGAACAATATGATTCTCAATATAATTCCATTTACAAAATTATTAATTATGATTTTCAAAATAAAAAAATTATAGATATTCAAAGTATTCCTTTTAATGAATAATTATATAATCTTATAAATTTAAATAATATTTGCCTTTTTTTAAAGTTATAGTTTTATCTTGGACTAGCATTAATAAATAAGGATTTTTGCCTATTTCTTTAGGCAAATCTTTTATTTTGACCCCATTTTCCAAACTGGTAATATTATGATCTTCAAAATATTTAATTATCTTTTCTTTAGTTAAAGTTTTATCATTTTTATAATTATTTTTTAAAACAACTACATAGATAATTCCTATTCCACAAATAATAGGTATAATTATTTTTAATACTTCTAGCATTTTAACTATCCCTTCCACTATCTATATTTTATCTTTCTTGTTCTAGAATTTAAAAACTTAATTAATCTTCCAAATAGCCATATTACTAATACTATTATCGATAAAAGGGCATACTCAAATCCAATAAGAAAATACTCTATCCCAAACAAAAAGCAATCCCAGCCAGATTCATTACATTGATGAAAAATATTTAAATCTACTAAATTTACAAATAAAAAACCTAATACTATATTCGAAATTACTAATAATAGGGTATTAAACCCATTATAAAAATAATGATTTACATTTTCATTTACTTTTTTATAATTTTTAATATACATAATTAAACATAAAAAGCTTAGAATAACTGATAATATAAGAGAGCCTACTCCCCCGATATAATCAAATAAAAATGTTTCTTCAATTAATAAAATCGGTAACCATAGTATTATTAAACTTTTGAACAATGATATTATATAATTTATTTTTTTCACCATTTCACCTTACTTTAAAGTAAACATTTATCTAACTAATAACACTTAGCATATTTTTTTCTAAAAAAAAATCAACTGTAATAAATTGATTATTCTCAAATTTATTGGAGGAGCCGGCCGGATTTGAACCGGCGAATCAAGGTTTTGCAGACCCACGCCTTACCACTTGGCTACGGCTCCAATTTAATTGCTTTATGCCTCAATTTTACCGTAAATAATTACATTTGTCAACGAGCTTTACCCAATTATAATATATGAGGCACTAGCAATTTTGGTTATAAAGAGATAAATGCTAATACATTAGCTAAAATAATACTAATAATAATCGCACTGGTAAATAAAACTACTATTTTTAAAATATTAATAATCCGCAGTTCTTTTTCTGTATAACCATAAGCAAAATAAAGTTTATTATATAAAGCTAAATTATGAAATGATTTATTACATTCAAAATAGATTAAAACAAATAATAAAATTAATCCCCCTAGATTACCTAAAATATTTAAAAAAGAAATTAATATAACTCTATTTTCATTAAAATAATTTATTCTTATTTGATTAGCTATATAATTATAATGAGTAGCTTTATTAACAGCATAAATTGTTTGCTTATAATCATAAATATTTTTAACTGTCATATAGTAATAAACTTTATCACTATGAACCATTAATTTATTGAGATTATTTTCATTTAAACAAACATCACATTTAGTTCCATCACCTATATCTTTTATTATATAATTATATTGAACATCAAAATAATTGAAAGTAAATGTATCACCAACCTTTAACTTTCGAGAACTTTCCTTTAATATTTTATCACTTATTATAGCTTCATTATCCTTTAAAGGAATATCTGACTCCGTAAATAACCAATCCATTCGATAAGTAATAATCATTCCTCTTTTTATATCCCGAATATTTTTAACTTTTTTTAACTCATCATAAGTAGATTTATCCCCAATAACACGTATCAAATTTTTATTATATTCCTCATCACTCCATTTTTGTGAAAAATAATCCTTAACGAAAAAAATCATTATTACAATTGTAAACAAACCGGCTATAAACCAGATATCTTTTTTTATCTGTTGCCAAACACTTTTTACTATCATCTTATTCTTCCTTTACTCGATTATCATCTATCAAATAGACTTTATCGGCATAATCTAAAACAAAATCTTTATTACTGGCTATAATTATACAACATTTAAACGTTAAATTCTTAAGTTTATCTAAAATATATTTACCTTCCTCCATAGTCAAAAGTTCAAAAAAATCATCTACTAAAATATATTTAGGTTTGGATATTATAGCTCTTAATAAAGCAATTTTTTCTTTAGTAAAATTATCTAAATTATTTACTTTTTCCAAAGCTATATTTTCTAAATTATATTCCTTCAATAACTTACTTGCTTCCTCCTTAGCCATGGCAAAAGTCATTTTTTTAGAAATATTAAGTGGTAACATAATATTTTCCATTACATTCAAATTTTGTTCTAAAAAAGGACTACTAAATACATACCCAAAAAATTGTTGACGCATTAAAGCCCTTTCTTTATCATTTAATTTAGTTACTTCTTTTCCCTCTAATTCATAGTGTCCATAGAAATCTTTATCAATTAAGCCAATTATCTCTAATAAAGTAGATTTACCACTTCCCTCTTTTCCATTAATAACGTAAATAAAACCTGGTTTAAAACTGATGGTAACATCTTCTAAAATTAATATATCATCACTTAAGGATGTATAAACTTTCGTCATACTTTTAATATTCATCAAATAGTACCTCCATTTTAAA
Organism: uncultured Bacilli bacterium; assembly: GCA_947589675.1. GTDB lineage: Bacteria > Bacillota_I > Bacilli_A > RF39 > UBA660 > Onthocola_B. The sequence goes on from CANQCI010000033.1 coordinate 7,950, forward strand.
AAAGAGCAATTAAATTGCTACTTTTTATCATCTAATAACGTAACTATATAACTTTTATTGCGAATTGTAAGTAGTAACTCGACATCTGTTGCATCCAATATCTTACCACTTAATTGTAACACAACTGTTCCCTTTAATTCCGCGGGAGTTAAATTTTTTAATTCTTCTATCTGGGTTTCACCATTATAAGTATATCGTACTTTTACAAAGTTTTCAAAAAATGTTCCCGCTTCTTTATAACTAGCTGAATAAGCTGATGTTTCATCTAGGGTAAAATCACAATCTAAAGCTAGCACCGCTAATTTATTATTAATTGAATAATTCATATTAGGTGTAACTAACCCTGTATATTCTCGGCAATCATCATCAAAGTATTCCGAACAAATTTGATATTTATATTGATAATTTTCGCCAATCTGATAATCCTTAATATTAAGAGTCGTATCATTTAAATACGTACCTTTAAATGATAAAGGAATATTTAATTTTACTTTCGAAACAGCTTTAATTTCATCTAATACTATTGGATTTATTTTTACTTTTATTATTTTATTTTCATTTTCTTTTTTTAACGCTACACCTGCATATAATGTTATATTATAAGAAGATTTATACTTTTTACCAATTACATAAGTTAAAAGATAAGTTTTCGTTGTGCCTGGCCGAATATTTTCGCCTCGATATGGTTTAGCATAATCAATAAAATTAGTTCCTATATCTAACTCTGGTTTATAATAATCTCGCCCTTCATAAATTTTAAAATTATCATATTCAAAAGGTTTTGATTCACCTGAATTATTAGTAACACTTAATTTAACTAATAAATAATAAGTATTTTCTTTTATTATATTACCGGCATAGTCTAAATTAGTTATAATACTATCTTCTATTTTATAACTAAAACCATTGTAATTAAATGACTGATTAACTTTATAATTATATTTTGTCTTTTCATAATTGTTCGATACTTTGTAAAAAATAAAAGCTACCCCAATAAAACCAATCACAACAATGATAAATTTATTTTCTTTGAAATAATATCTAAACTCGCGAATAACTCGCCTTATAGTTCTTTCCACTTTCGATATATCAAAACCAATATTTATTTCAATTAATTCACTATCTTCATCTGTCAATTCCAAATCTTTTAAATCGTTTTTAAAATCAAACTTTTTAACATCAAAGCCGAGCGTCCGAATTATCAAAATAACAATAAATCCTAGCTGAGGGTAGTAAATAATCTGGGCAAAATCTCGATACTGCAAGGCTGCAGCTGTTTCCCATAATCCATCACTTAAGCCATTTATTAAGCCTCTAGCAACCAATAGCATTACTAAGAGGAATAAATAGTAGCCAATACTTACCATATAAAATGTATTGGGCTTCTTTTTCGCTCGAAGTAAAATTACCAGGGCTAAAAAAATACCTAAGGCAAGGATAATTGCCAGAATTAAAAAACTTGATACATAATCCATCCCCATATTATCGGTAATCGAAGCATAAAAATTATTACTAACGTACTCTCGAAAAAAATTAACAGCTTCTAGACTACTTATGGCTATAAAACCAGCTAATATGGTTAAAATTAAATGGATTAATTTGAAATGTTTTATCATAAAACCATAGGGTTTTTTTAGTATCACTTTAATCCCACCTTATATTATCATTTTATCAAAAAGGTTGTATTAATTCAATGGGCTAAAAATCACAAAAAAGATAGAACTTAATCTATCTTCGAGCCACAAGAACTTGATCTTTTAATAAATATATTGTTTCATTTTGATTTAATAAACTATCTTTCGAAATTTTAAATACTTCTGCTACTGTGTCAATGGTATCACCTTCCGCAGTAATATAGTAACTAAAACCACTTTTGGGAATTAAAATTTCTTGATTAGGATAAATATAATCACTCATATCTAATCCATTTAAACTGGCTAACAAAGTTGGATTAATATTATACCGTTCCGCTATCTTATATAAACTATCTCCAGCTTCAATTGTATAATAGTTAAAATATTGTTGTTTATTTTTAGGAACAATTATATCCATTCCTTGTCTAATATCATCATCAAAATAAATATTATTAATATTTTTTAAAGTATCAACTGTCGTTCCAAACTTATCCGCAATACTTTTTAAAGTATCATTTTCTTGAATCAAATACTTATCATACATATAACCACCACTTCCTAGTTATAAAATATGCCTAGTCAAAAAATTGGTTAATTAAAATACAAATATCATATTTTGATAATTAAAATTCCATTCCGAAAACGAAATCAACGGCTTTATCCCCTCATAAGGATTATAATAATATAAAGTATCATCACTTAAAAAGTATACATCTAAATCTTCTATTTTAACAATTTCCTTAATTTCTAAATCACTAATCTTAGTTAAATATTTCCCATCTATTTCACTATATAATTTTTTATCTTTAATTAGATAATTAAAGTATAAATCTTGCGAAAATTTTGTTTCTTTGTTACTTAATTTATTTTTAGAAATATTAACCCATTTATTATTAACTAATATTTTCCGACTAGTTTTATATATTCTTTCTTTTTTAATATTTAGATAATATTCTTGATCTTCTTTTTTATCATATAAATAAATATATTTCTTATATCCCCCAAGAAAGATTGAATCAAAATATATTTTATAGCGTAAATCAATAGTTTTAACTTTCCCATTTTCACTATTTATTTGGTAAATTTTTTCAAAAGTATATTTATCATCGTAATCAGGAATATAAAGATTGTTATTATATGGTAACACTTGTTTTAACGTATATTTATCGGTATTAAAAATTTTTATATTTTTTTGATTTTTATTATTTAAATAAACAAAATTATTATAATTCCAAAGTAAATAAGTTTTATTATTTAAATCATATATTTTAAAAGCTTCATATTCATTTTTTATTTTAGGATTATTTTCCATTTCTGTATTAATTTCTAAATTATTATTTTTTTGACAAATATCATAAAGAGGCATAAAAGAACTTTCGGGATGCAAGCAAACTTCATCAGCATCAGTTGTAATATCAATTGATTTTATTAAATGTTTCTTCCGAAGGTATTTATGATTACTTATAATGGCTAAAGTCTTTTTTTGATAATTAAATTCAAATAAATAATAATTATTACTTTTATTATAACTTTCTTTTACTTGAATATCATTAATTTTATATTCTAATTTATAACTTCGTCTTGGTAAATACCAAACTAAAAAAATTGTTAAAGATAAAATAATGCATAAAACTAATAAACCAAATTTTTTCATTTACTTTCCCTATTAACATGATATTTTTGTTTTTCGGTCATCATAAATTCTGTAATTTGCGTTTCTATTTCATCTAAAGAACTTTTCGGTAAATTACTTAGGATTACTTCTTCTTTGACAGTATCAATAATCAAGTGTCCCCAGAAAAGGCCTTGATATACTCGTAAATCGTTATATAAATCAGGAGTTATGGAGCTTAAAAAGTAACCCCAAAAAACTCGTTTTTGACCAATCAATATTCTTTTATTAGTGAGAGCCACAACACATGTGGTGAAGATATCATAAAATTCATTGTTTTTTTGACCAGCAAAAACATAAATTACTTTTTCCCCAGGATTTAAATGTTTTTCAATAACTGCGGCATGCTTAGCTACCCGCCATGCTACTCCTCCATGATGTTTCCTTTTAAAATCTCGTACCATTTCATAAACCGTACTCATAATTACCACCTAGCTATATTTTATAACAAAATATTGTTTATTTAAAGCATTAAAATAGGCTCTTAAAGAGCCTAAAGGAAGAAAGAGAAAATATAAATATTATTTTAAGTAATTGCCAGCTACCCAACGGTCAGTATTTATTTTTACCCAGCCATCAACAGTTTCCATTACAGCCACAAGCGTATTGGGAGGAAGTGGAGCTTTAGTGGATAAAATACTTCCATTAGGTGTCTTTCGAACATTTAAAGATGCCGCGGTGGTATATTTTGTATAATATACTTTATTTGGTAGAACATCAGTTAAATAATTACTAGCTACCCATTGATTGGGAGCAATCTCTGACCAGTTACCACTAGTTTTTCGTACTGTTACCCTAGTACCTGGAGGAAGAGAATTTAAAGCGGGTGCATTAATACTGGCATTTTGCCGCACATTTAAACTAGCTGTAACATATTTTATATTAGAACTAGGTTCTAAATATTTAAACTTAATATTTTTGGTATTCCTAACAGTTGTAAATGTGGGATCAATATAAAACGCCTCTTCCGGCTTCACACCGCCCTTGGTCGTTCTAATAACCCAAGCACCTGAGGAATTTTTTTGCCAACCATTGCCCACCATCTTACCCCGCCCGATGCTTATATGAAGATGATAACCTGTTGCTTTTCCGTCATCACCCTCCAAAACTATTTTTTCCCCTTTTTTATATTTTTTCCCAACATAAATATTGGCAAATTGGTCGTCATTCGGATGGGTTATTTTGATGGTAACAAAGTCCGTAAAACTCGGCGTAACCACTTCTGATGTCGATTCAAGCCATAATGTATTGCCTGAGGTTGTTCCAACGCCAAAAATTCTTTTCACGACCATTTCCTCACACGGACAATAAAAATAACTATTCTTTTGCGAATCTCCCCCGTTGTCATCAATTGGATAGTCTTTGGGACTCCCCAAATTATGTTTTTTATGACTTCCGGAATTATAACTTTGGGTAATATTTAAAACCTTGGTAGGATAAATTAAAAAATTTATTTTTTTCACCTCCCACTAATAAGGTATGTCCATTTACCAAAGTTGGACATGTTATTTGTCCGTTTTAAGCTTTTAATTTTAATTTAGCAAGAAAGAAGCCTTCAAAATATTGATTAGGTAAAATACATTTTACCTCCGCTATTTCCGTAGGAAGTAAGGGAATATTTTCATTAATATTAAAGGTAAGAAATTCAATAGGATATTTTTCAGCAACTTTTTTTAATACTTCTTCATTTTCTTCTTTTAAAATTGAACAAGTTGCATAAATCAGCACACCATTTTTATTTAAAAGACTTAAAGCTTTTTCTAATAAAGCTATTTGCCGCCTTTGAATATTAGTTAATTCATTTTTCGTAAATAAATCATAATTACTTTGTTTGGAATTAAGGGTACCACTACCAGAACATGGAGCATCAAGTAATATTTTATTAAAGCGAAAAAAAGAATCGAGTTTTAAAGCATCTTTATTTAATGTCGTAACACATGTTACCCCCTGTTTATCTAAATTATAAACTAATCTTTCATAGCGAATTTTATTTTTTTCAACAGCCGTAATAGATGTCTTATTACTAGCTAATGAAGCTAGCAATGTAGTCTTTGAACCAGGAGATGCACACATATCTAAAATACAATCTTGAGCCATTGGTTCAACTAATAAAGCCGGAAGCATTGATGATAAACTTTGCACATAAATATAACCCAACTTATAACTTTCTAAATCTTGAATTTTTTTTGTTCCCTCATTTTTAATAACATAGGCTAAATCATACCAAACTACTTCTTCTAAAATGTAACCATATTGACTAAATTCTTGTAAAACAAATTCTTTTTGCTTTTTTAGATTATTAATTCTAAATGTTGTATAACGCTTTCCTTCTAATCCTTTTATTATATTTTTTAAATCTTCTTCCTGATATTCCGCTTCTAACAATTTTATTAAATTATTCATAATAAATCACTTTTTTATTAAATCATATAATTCTCAAACTAGCAATTAAAAATCACTAATACTCTTAAGTAAATTGTGCATATTATATATAGACAAAGTAAATAATTTATGCTAAAATTACCGTACTTGGGGCAGTCTAGGTTTCGACATGTATTACTAAACATGATGGCAAGTGGATGGCAATCCTAAAAATGCAAAATTAAATTTAAATGACGAAACTAATTATAGTTTCACTCCTGCATTTGCTTAGTCTATAAACGGGAGTACTTCTACTCAATTTCTCTTATAGGTTGAGATAGGGGTTGGTAAATATAAGATTAGGGGTTATAAAAGTTTTGGTTATAATTCCGAAAATTGACAAAACTTACTAATTATTAGGTTGGTGTAGAGCCATTTAATTAGGAAAATAAAATCTACCTAAACTTGTAGAAGTTATGTGATAGGATATATTGGACAGGAGTTCAACTCTCCTCTGCTCCACCATAGAAAGATTACGCAAGCTATTTTTTATTTTGTAGATGGCTTTGCTTTTATTATAAAGTCTAAAAAAACTACTCTCAAAATCTTATTGAAAGTAGTTTTTTTTAAATGTTATTTAGTAAGTTTATAAGTTATAATTTCAGGAAATCCATTATGTAAGCAGTATAAAATGTTCCCATAAGAATGAATTTTATAGTCTAATATTTTTATTTCGTCTAATAACTGCAAATTGTTTTTTCTTTCTTCTGGTGACATAAAATAAAATTTTTCAATAATCATATTTTTTTCTTCAACTATTTTTTCAATTAATGAAAATAACTCGCTATCAGAAAGATTTTTAGCTAATTCATAATCGCAAATCCAATTAATATTTTGAAAAAAATTGATTTCTTGTTCATTTTCAAACTTTATAAATTCATTCATAGCAATATTTGGATTATTAGCTACGATTAAAGCTGAATCTAAAGTTAATTGTCCTGTTTGTTTTAAAAAGGTTAAATCACTTTTTTGAATATATAAACCATCTGTGGTTAATAATTTCATTAAGTATCACATCTTTCTTCGGGAAACTAAAACCCGCAATGAATATTTTAACGTTTATAGACTTAAAAATCAATAATATACTTACAAAAATTACGTAAAATTATTGTAAAGTATGATAAATTTACTTGCTATCAAGTAATAATTAATATTATAATGGAAATTCGCGGGAGGAAATATATGAATGAAATAAACAAAAAAAATTAGCTTTAATTAAGTTTTATTATATCTTTAATTCTAACTATAATATTATTGACAACGATAGTCAAGAAATAGCAAGAAAGAATGAAGAAATAAATAATATTATGAATTATGAACAAATGGATAACAATACCATCGAAATTTGGAAATATTTAAAAAAGGCTGTAATGTTTAAACCACATACTAATATTATGCAATCATTTTTGCAAATTTATAATGATTTATTAGAAATTATCAACGATTATGAAGTAAGTTCCCAAAAAAAAGAAAATATTTTAAAGAATTTAGCTTTTTTTGAACCTTTTTTAATAAATATTATAAATAATTTTGATAGTAACTTTAATGAATATGATCCTAATCTTATATATAGTATCAAAGCAGTTATTGATCAAATGGAAAATGAAGAAGGTATTTTATTACAAAATCAATACAATTATAATTATGTAAATAAGCCAAACCTATTAAATGAAGAATTAACTGTATGCTATAATCATATTTTAAATATATTTAATACTTTAAATGAATTAAATAGCCAAATTAATATAAATGACATTGCTACTCCAAAATTATATAAGTCAAGTGTAAAAGTTTTGAAAAAAAATTTAGATTAATACCGATAATCTAAATTTTTTTTAACAAATATTAGCATGGCTTTCAGCATTTAAACTAAAATCAGCAAAATCTTTTTTTAAATAAATTGGATAAGCCGCCGCACCTATCATTGCAGCATTATCGGTGCAATAAATAAAATCGGGAATATTCAACTTGGCATTATATTCTTCGCTTACTTTTTTTATTTCTTGCCGTAAATATTTATTTGCCGATACTCCACCAGCAACAATAACATTTTTAATCCCAGTATTTTGCAAAGCTAAACCTAACTTTCGGACTAATTCATCAACCGCGGCTTGTTGAAAACTACAAGCTAAATCAGCTTCCCGTATTAATTCATTTCTTTGTTTAGCATTGTGAACTATGTTAATAATTTGACTTTTAAGCCCACTATAACTAAAATTATACGTTTCATCTAAAACTGGGCGTGGTAATTTATAAGTATCTTTTCCTTCTAAGGCTTTTTTCTCTATACCAGGACCCCCAGGATATGGTATATTTAGAACTCTGGCAACTTTATCATAAGCTTCTCCTATCGCATCATCTAACGTCGCTCCTAATAATTTAAAATTATAATGATCTTGCATTACCACTAATTCTGTATGACCACCACTAACAACTAACGCTAATAAAGGAAATTCTAATTTATTATCAATGGCATTAGCATAAATGTGTCCAATTAAATGATTAACTTTTATTAAAGGTTTTTTATAGACATATGCTAAAGTTTTGGCAAATTCAATTCCGACTAACAAAGAACCTAATAAGCCAGGTTTATAAGTAACAGCAATAGCATCTACATCAACAATATTTATATTTGTCTTTTTTAATGTTTCATCCAAAACTAACGTTATATTTTCAGTATGCATCCGAGAAGCGATTTCTGGAACTACACCACCATAATTAGCATGTGTATCCATCTGACTTAAAATAGTCATAGCCTCTACTGTTGTTCCATTTTTAACAATGGCAATGCTTGTTTCATCACAAGACGATTCAATTGCTAAAATGTATATATCTTTCATTTCCCACCTCATTAACAAAGCATCAACCCCATGATAATATCCTTTTCTTACATTAACAACTTTAAAATTTAACCTTCGATATAAACTCAAAGCATTAAAATTATTAACAGCAACTTCTAATGTAATAGATTTAGTCAAACAATATTCATTCATTAAATACTTAATTAAATTAAAAGCTATTCCTTTATTTCGATATTCTGATTCCACCACAATACTTAATAAATCTATATTATCACTAAAATCTAAAGCATATAAAAAAGCATTTATTTCCTTGTTATCTTCATTTATTAAAACAATAGCAAAACTATTATCAATTTCTTTTTGTATATTAAATAATTGTTTAAAATTGTGATGAAGTGTTTCTCCCAATAAATTTATTTTATCTAAATCTTTAGCCGTAGCTTTTCTAATCATTTTCTACCCCTATTTTTTTTACATAAATAGGTTTTACTAAGTGGCATATTTCTTCTACTTTATATTTATCCACAAAATTATAAATTGCTTCTAGATTATATTTAATGTTGGTAACTATCTCGTTATCAACATTTATTTTCGCAAATGTCTCTTTATCAACATATCTATATGGTTCCAATAAATTATTATTTGGTCCAAAATAACCAATATAATAGCCATTTTCATCATCGATAGCTACCTTTTTATGCTCACTACTTACTGCTAGACATTCTAAGGCAGTTATAGTTTTAATTGGAATATTTAATGTATAAGCAAAAGTTTTCGCAATCGTTACCCCAAGTCTAACGCCTGTAAAAGAGCCAGGACCTGTGACAACAATTATTTGATTTATTTTTTTACCATCTATAACTTTTAAAATTGATGGAAAAATAAACTCACTATTATTTTTCTTGTTGATAACTTCGCACTTATCCACAACTTTGCCATCTTCATATAAAACTATTAAAATATCCCGAAAGTGGGTATCAATAAAAAGCGTTTTCATTACAATACCGCATTACAAAGTTCTTCATACTTTTCCCCATATGGAGTAAATACCAAAACCCTTGTATTTTCATCAATTATTTTAAACTTAATGACTAATCTTTCAGCTGGTAACCTTTTTTCAATCATATCAGCCCATTCAATTAAAGTTATACCACCTTTATTATAATAATCTTCAATACCTATGTCTTCATCGATATCATCTAAACGATAAACATCCATATGATAAAGTGGTAATTCGCCATTCATATATTCTTTTATTATCGTAAATGTAGGACTTGTAACTGTTTCATTTATTCCTAAGGCATTGGCCAACCCTTTGGCAAACATTGTCTTTCCACACCCAAGATCTCCCTCTAAACAAATAACCATATTAGGAAATTTTTCGCTTTCAATATTTTCTGCTACTCTTAGCGTATCTTCTACACTTCGAGATGTATATTTAAAATCCATAATATCACCCTAAAATTATTATAAGTAAAAAAAATAAATTCGACAAGATAAATATATATGCTTGACAGAATTTAATATTATTTATTTTCAAAATAGTATAATAGTTACAATCGTTACCAAACATTATTTACAATATTAACTAATTTATACATATTTTTATACAAAAAAAAATATTGGCAACGTCCTATTTTAGCATAATCACTATCTTCGGCGTTTTAGGTCTTAACTTCTCTGTTCGGGATGGGAAGAGGTGTACCACCTAAGCTATTGTCACCAATAAAGGATTTTGTCCTTTAAAAAACCTGATAATGCATACACATCAATTTAAATAATAATAAATAGTTAAATCCTCGATTTATTAGTACTAGTCAGCTCAACGTATCACTACGCTTCCACCTCTAGCCTATCAACCTTGTAGTCTACAAGGAATCTTACTTCACGAAGAATGGGAAAATTCATCTTGGAGGAGGCTTCCCGCTTAGATGCTTTCAGCGGTTATCCCGTCCATACATAGCTAC
>CANQCI010000034.1 GCA_947589675.1 uncultured Bacilli bacterium
AGGTAATGTTTTGTTTGCAAATTAAAGAGTAACCTAAAAGTTACTCGTTTTTGAGTGGGTTAAGTCTGAGTAGTTACGTTTACAGGCTTTAATTCAATTTTCAGTGATTGCTTATTAAAATATTCTATGTTAAAATATTGCTAGATAAATATAAGAGGGTTACTGGAGTGAAAAGGAGTATTTTTTATGAGAAAGCTTAGTAAAAAAGGGAAAATAATTGTCGGAAGTATTTTATTTTTTCTTATTTATGTCGTAATAGTATTAATTTTATTGTTATTAATGCATACTGATAAGTATCGAGTTACATTTGATACTGATGGGGGAAGTAATATTAATTCGGTTTTATTAGAAAGAAATAGTAAAATTATGAAACCGGATGATCCGGTTAAAGATGGTTATATTTTTGATGGTTGGTATTTTGATGGAAAGAAATTTGATTTTAGTACCAAGATTACCAAGGATATGAAGTTAGTTGCTAGATGGGTTAAAGCTGATGAAAGAAAGATTGGTTTAGAAGAAAAGAATATATCTTTAAATCTTAAGGAAACTAAGAAGCTTAATGTTTCGTTAAGTGGTTTTGATTCTAATGTAACTCTTAGCTTTAGTTCAAGTGATGAGGCAATTGCAACAGTTGATGCTGATGGTAATATTACGGCAGTTGGAGTTGGTAAGGCAATAATTACTATTAAAACTTCTGATGGGTTAGAAGAAGCCGTGGAAGTTACTGTTAGTGATGGCACGGGTAAGTTAGAGTCTTTAACAATAAGTGGTTATAAAAAAGTTAATGTGGGAAGTACCATTAAATTAGCGGTTAAGTTTAATCCCGATAATGTTGCTAATAAAAAGGTGACTTGGTCATCTAGTGATGAGGCGATTGCGACAGTGGATGAAAATGGGCGTGTTAAAGGAATTAATCCTGGAGTTGTAACAATTACAGTTACGAGTGAAGAAGGAAATGTTAGTGCTACTTATACCGTTACGGTTAATGCGGTTTCGAGTGAAGTACCTAATGAAACGCCAACTGAAACGACTCCTGAAAATCCAACTGTAAGTGTAAATAGCATAAGTATAAGTGGGAAAAATGCCATTAAAACGGGAGAGTCTACTAAATTAACCGCGATAATTGAGCCAAGTAATGCCACCAATCAAGGGGTTACTTGGAGTAGTAATAATCCGAGTGTAGCAACAGTTGATCAAGATGGTAATGTTGTTGGGGGCGAAGAAGGAACCGTTATTATAAGTGCTACGACCCAAGATGGTAATAAAGTTGCCACATTTACCATAACCGTGGAAGCTAATTATGTAGTTTATCTAGAAATAAGTAAAATGGATGTAGGTGAATCTCTTCAATATACTTTTAGAGTTACCAAGAATGGTAATAATTTAAGTACCAATGATTATGAATATTTTATAGTTAATAATTTAAAAGTTAGAAGTAATCAAAAAACAATTTCAGCTACTCAATATGAGGAATTACGTAAAAATGGTGTTACAAGTGCAACTTTACATTTAAAGGATGGTCGCAATATTGTGGCATCGGCAGTTATAGTTTGAAGTTAGAGGTGAAAAAAGAATGAAAACGAGTTTTAAAATTTTAATTCTGACAATGGTTTTAGGTTTTTGTATTAGTATTTTACCAGTGTCAGCGAAAATGATGGATATAAATGAGTTAGGAAAAACAATTGAAGCTTTAGATATTAAAAATGATGAATATTCCGCGTATGTCTATGTTATTGGAGAATATGCGTTTACCTCAACGCATATTCTTACTACCCAAGATTTAATGTTAGCCGCTAGGTCTATTGATACCACGGGTATGGATGTAACTAATCCTAAGGCTTTTTATGAAAAAATGACCATTCATGAAATTGATCGGCAAGATGATAATTGGACATATATTAAAAAGCTTTTTGGGACTGGGGAATTAGGTGAAAAATTTAATATTGAATTTATTAATTATGAATATGTTGCAGATATTAGTAATTTTAATGTTAGTCTTTCCAATGAAACTATTAATGATGTTAAAAATGATAGCTCTTTAGCTTTAGCTAATAATAATTTAACGGGAACGATTTTTTATAATGAAAAATCTAAAACTAATTATTATTTAGCTTATGAGTTGGAAGCTACGGGTAGTGTTCCTTTTTCGGAAAAAACCACGATTGAAGAAGTTTATGAAGATGGTACGACTACAAGTGTAACACCAAAGAGTGGTAAGAAAATGACAGTTCTAACCGAAATCAATCCTAATCAAAAGAAATTAACTATTAAAGTTGATTTAGATGGAAATGGGGAACGATTCTTACCTAGTACTTATGAAATTGATTATAGCCAAGTTATCTTTCAAAGTGTAAGTCAAGTTGCTTTTGATACTTCTTTAGAAGCTACAAATAAAGATGGTAAAACCTATGCTGATGTTTTAAAAGACTTTGTAAAGTTTAATGGTTATGCGAAAGTCCCTGATGAAAATTATCAAGATTTACAATTAACTTATGATGAAGAAACTAAAAGTTATAAATTAACTGGTGATGCGGTTAAATTAGATGATATTATGTATAATGGAACAGGAGAAGGTAAACAACCAGTTCCGGGTTACTATTTTGCTTTTTCTTTAAAAGCTGTTAATCTAAATGGCGAAGCTTTAACCGAAGCTGATTTAAAAGATGTAAAAATAACGAAAAATGATGGTAATATTTTAAATTATGATGCCTTTGATACAGAAAATGAAATTTTGTTTTTCTTAAAACTAGATGACCAAGCTAGTGAGAAAAAATTCAAGATAATTGTTGATTATGATGGGGATAATGGGGATAAATTTTTTGCTAATGAAATCACTATTGATTATACTGCGGTTAATTTTCATGAATTAACAAAAACCAAAATAGAAAAAGAATTTAGTGAAACCTCTTCTAAGAAAATGGATGATATTTTACGAGATGCCTTTGAATTTACGAAAAGTCCTGACTATGGCATTGAAATGACAGAAAATGAAGATGGTACTTTTAGTTTAAAAGGCTTAGCTCCTTATACGGAAAAAGTAGCTAAAGGCTTTAATGAAAATCATTATTATACTTATTTTGTTTTAAAAACAACTGATAAACTAACGGATAAAACCACTTTAAAAGGGATTGGTTATCAAGGTGAAGCTAATGAATATACCAAAGCTAATTTTGATTATGATGGTGATTATGGGGAAATCTTATTCTTAATTCCCCTTCATAAAGAAGCGGATGATGCTGATAAAAAGTTTTCGATTGTAATTGATTTAGATGGAGAAAATCCAAAGTATGCGGCTACTAGAATAGATTTTGATTATCAAAATGTAACATTCCAAGAACTTACCCAAAGTGGCACCATCGCTAACTTAAGTACTGATGAAAATTTTATTAAAGCTTTAGAAGAAAAGTATTCGGGATATGAATATAAAGAAAATGAAGTAACGCTTGCATCATCAGGTGATAATACTTATAGTGCAACTGGTAGTATTGTTAAACAAGAAAAAGTTAATAATGATAATATTAATTCAAAAACAGGCTATTATATTCCTGTTAATGTAAGTATTACTAATCCTAGTAATACAACTAAGATTACAGTTACTAATAAGTTTAATAATAGCACTAAAGAATATCACCTTACAGAAAGTGATACAACTTATCCGGTTTTAATTGGAATTGAACAAGCATGTGGGGCTAATATGGAAGGACATGATACTAAAACTTGCAAGGCTACAATTAGTGTTGATTATGATGGAAGTGAAAAAAACTATTTTCCAGTTACTTATAAAATCGATTATAGTGCTTTAAATTTAAATATATCTAGTGCGGAAAAATTTTCAAATGGTAAGTTAGATACTTTAACGGTTACTGATGGTTATTTATCCCAAAATGTAAGTAATGATGCCTTTATGTTAGATGGCTATATTGCTGATAAAACCGAAGATTATTATGAAATACCATATGCTATTACTCTTGCTGATGTTCCGGATGCTATCACTGTAACGATAACGGGTTCTCAAGGGAGTATGCAAAAAGAAAAAAAGGATTTTGATGGAAATACTTTAAAATTTACTTATCAAATTCCCAAGACGGCAGGCATAAATATGATGGCTACTCAAGATTTAACTAATAAATTTTTAGTAACGATTGATTATGATGGTAAGGGAACTTTATATAGTCCTTATGATGTCGTAGTTGATTATAGTAATATTAAATTAGGAGAACAAGGTTTAATTGATTATGCTTATCATAAAACATTTGCTTTTGATAGTATTGAAACAGTTTATGAAAATATCTGGGGAGATACAACAAGGAAAATGACACGTTATATTGAAAAAGATTATGATACTAATTTATATCGGAAGTTTACAATTTATGATAATTGGAACTCTAAAGATACGGGTTATGGTTATGAAGAATGTATAATGCAAGAAAGTGGTAATGCTTGTAAAGATTATGAAAAGGTTACTAAAGATGCAGACAGTCAAGAAAATATTGAAAATCCTAAATGGCGATTTGTTGATAAATTTAAATATAATTCTGGTGTTAATCTTCTAACCATAATTGGCGAAAAATATGAATATGATAAACCAATTCCTGGTAGTTATTACTATGATGTAAATGGTAGTTTTTCTAAAGAAGATGAAGGCGATGATATCATTGTAACTGTGCCGATGAAAGAAGAGGGGGCTAATCAATATTTCTATGATCATGTTGATAGTACTTTAGGTCAAAATGCCCTAAGTGGGGATTTAACTTTCAAGGTT
Source organism: uncultured Bacilli bacterium (assembly GCA_947589675.1). GTDB lineage: Bacteria > Bacillota_I > Bacilli_A > RF39 > UBA660 > Onthocola_B. The sequence goes on from CANQCI010000034.1 coordinate 4,763, forward strand.
AAAGTAAGTAAAGAGGGGATTGTTAAAGAAATTAATGTTGATGCTTATGATAATTTAGTTGATAAAAAGAGTATTAGTCAATTTAAACTTAAATTAACAGTTAATAAATTTAATAATACATCAGTTAAGGGAAATAGTGAAATTCAAGATAAATTACCAACTGATGAAGAATTAAAAGCCTTAACTCCTTAAAAAGGTGTGGTGTTAAACTACACCTTTTTTAAAAAAAGAAAGAGAGATGAAAGATGAAGAAGATTTTATTATTTATAATATTTATGTTGTTTCCTTTAGATGTCTTTGCCTTAGCAGTTGACTCTTCTATTGCGGATATAAAAGTTAATGCTTATGTTATTTATCCCAAAGACTTTAAAGAATATAAAGAAATAAATAATTGGTTTAGTAAATACGTAAGTGTAAATGGGGGAATTAAAGTTGAGTATCTTCAAGATGAAAAATTATTTAAGGAAGTAAAGAAAGCATTAAATATTCATAGTAATAAATATGCTATTGTAATTGGTACTAATTACTTTAGTAAATTTAATATAAAAGATACTAAAGAATTAGAAAAAGCATTAACTAATTATCAAAACAATAAGCATTGTAATTTAATAAATACCATTAATAATAAAGAAAATATTAAAGATTGTATTAGTAAAAATAAAGGAATTTATAAACCTAAGAAGAATTATTTATTTATAATTATAAGTATTATAGTTATATGTATAGTAGGTTGGGCAAGTTTACTTTATGTAAAGAAGAAAAAGTAAGATATTTATTGAGAAAAAATAAAAGTGTAAATTTACACTTGTTTTATGGAAGGATATGAGTTAATGAAAAAAAGAAAAAGTTTGATTGTTATTGCGTTAATAATGCTTTTGGCAGTTGTTATTGGAGCCACTTATGCTTTTTTTGCTGCCCAAAGGGGAACGGGGGGAAGTGCCAACATTGAGGTTGGAGCAGGGACAACTGACTCTCTAACATTTCAGGCTGGAAATGCTATAAACATTACAGCATCATCTGATGACTTTTATAAAGGAGCAGAAAATAAAACAGGAAGTACCACGGCAACAGCCAAATTAGTACCTAATAATAATACTAATGAAGCAACAGATTATTATAATGTCTATTTTATCATTGATGAAAATGATTTTACTTATTCAACAGAACCTAATGAAGTTGAGTTACTTTTAAAGGTATCTGACCCTGATGGAACTGAGATAAAAAGTATCGATGGATTAGTATATGATGAAACATTACAAGGATTTGATATCACTAAAAGACATGGTGCTTTTAAAGTAATATATCAAGATGAAATAAAAGCTAGTAGTGCAGATGGTAAAGAAGAAACATGGAATTTTGAAGTAACATTAAGAAACTTAGAAGCTGACCAACAAAAAAATACAGGTAAAACTTTTTCTGGTAAAGTCCTTATAACAACTGATGAAAAAGAAACTTATATTATGCCTGAAATAAATAGTATAACGGAAGTATCAAAAACTTATGAAAGTATTACAATTAGTTTGCTTGAAAATGATAAACATACGGAAGAAATAGATAAATATTATTATGCAATAGAAGAAACAGAAGAAGAACCTGAAATGGCAAAAATTATGAGTATAGCCGAAAAGTTAGAACCAACCTACATAGAATCAACCGAACCAACTCATGTTTTTACTGAATGTGATGGAGCAACCTTAAAGGATAATCAAAATTATAAGATATATGCTTATTCAAAAGATATTCAAGGAATAAGTAGTAATATTAAAACAGCTATCATTAAAACTGATAAATATACGAGAGTACAAATAACAGGATTAAATGAAAGTGAAGTAACTCATAATAGTTTTAAAGTAACAGCAACAGCAAGTGGAGGAACTAATTCAGTAAAAGAATATGCTTTTAAAATAGCTGAAAATGAAACATATGGAGAGTGGAGTAATTGGCAAGCAAGTCCTGAATTTACTTTCATAGGATTAAAAGCAGGGATAAGTTATAATGTGCAAGTAAAAGCAAGGGATACTTTAGATAGAGAAACAACTAATAGTTATGATAAAAATATAATAACCACACCATTTACTGTAAATGTTGATATAACAGGCGGAACATCAACCCCACCAAGTATGACAGTTGTGGAAAATGGTACAGCAATATTTACGATAGCGGCAAGTGCTGGTTATGATATAACAACAGCCCGAGTAACAGGAGGAACTGGTTGTACTTTAAGTAATGGTAATAAAACTTTAACAGCTAGCAATGTAACAGCAGCAAGAACTTGCACAGTAACAATTTATAAAACTCAAACATTGAGTTCATATGTAATAAGTAAAGTTGGAACATCTGGAAGTGGAACACTAGCTCAACATACAACCAGTTTAGCTAATAGTGCTGGAGATAATAGTTATCGCTATTCTGGAAATAACCCAAATAACTTTGTCTGTTTTGGAAGTGGTAGTGAAACCTATAATAATGGTGGAACCTCATGTCCTGACACCAATTTATATCGGATAATCGGGATATTTAATAATCAAGTCAAATTAATAAAATCGGAATACATAAAAAGTGCCGAATTAGGAATAGCTAGTGATGGTAAGCCAAGTACAGGAAGTTACGATACTTTGAAAAGAGTAAAAGTAGCACCAAGTGAAGGATTTAAATGGAATCAAATAGCTAATAATACATGGAGTACTAGTACATTATATCAAGCTTTAAATAATGGAACTAGTGGTTACTTAAGTAAATTAGGTACAACATGGAAAAATAAAATAGCGACAACAACGTGGCATGTGGGAGGACATAGTACATTATCAGTTACTCCAAAAGCTATGTATGATGCCGAAATAAAATCAACCCCAACAGTATCGGCACAAATCGGTTTGATGTATGCTTCGGATTATGGATTTGCAAGGGCATCAAGCAGTTGGACATCAACATTAGTAAATTATGATAATACTAGTAACCGTGAAAATAACTGGTTATATAATAATGTTAATGAATGGACAATAACGCGCTACTCCAGGGGTTCCGACGATGCGTTCAGTGTCAGCTATGTCGGGTTTGTTGGCATCAGCAACGGCGTCGGCTATGCGTTCGGGGTTCGTCCGTCCTTTTATCTAAATACTAATGTCAATGTCATCGTGGATACAACCAAAGATGGCTCAGTTTCAAAACCATTCCGTATCGTTGTATAAACAAGGTTTAAGAGCCTTGTTTTTATTAATAAAAATTTACATAATTAAATCTATTTGGTAAAATAGTTTTTAGAAATATTTACTACTTAGGGAGGATAACCAAATATGAAAAAGAAAAAAATATTAGGTGATATATTAAGTATCTTGTTTTTAACAATAATCTTGGGGGTAGTTTTAGTTATAATTGTTCCTAAAGGTTATATGTTTGCATCAACTACTGACTGGCCTACTCAGCATAGTGTATTTCCTGAGTACTTCCGAGCTCTTTTTCTAAAGAATAAAGATTTGTTCCCTGATTTTGCTTTAAATATTGGGGGAGGGCAAAATATTTATAATTTTGCTTATTATGGTTTATTTAATCCTATATTTATTCTTAGTTATTTTCTTCCCATAAGTAATATGTATTTATATGTCATGATAACTATGATTATCACGGTTTATGTTAGTGTTATTTTAATGTATTGGTTTTTAAGAAAACATAAGTTTAGTACCCTGACATCTTTTATTTCCACTGTCGCTTTCCTTGGAGCTTCTAGTTTATTATTTCATGCCCATCGGCATATTATGTTTGTTAATTATATGCCTTTTTTAATATTAGCTTTAATGGGGGTAGACCGCTACTTTAAAAAACATAAATCAGATTTATTAATTATAAATACTTTTATTATGATTTTAATGAGTTATTATTATTCGGTTGTCGGAATTGCGGTGCTCATCATCTATGGGGTTTATGTTTATCTTAAAACAACTAAAAAAGTTACTGTTAAAGATTTCTTTAAAACCGGGTTTCGCTTTTTACTTCCGATTTTTATCGGCATCTTTTTAGCAGGTATCCTCCTTATTCCCACCCTTAATGTCATCTTAACCAGCCGCGGGGCTATCAATGTGCATCCCAGTCTAAAAGAAATATTTATGCCCTTTATTAATCTTAAATATGTTTTATATAAACCGTATGGCATTGGACTAAGTGTTCTAACTATCTTTAGTTTAGGTTATTTATTTTTTAAGAAAAAAGAGAATTTATATTTAGCCATAGTCTTATCCTTAATCATAATATTTCCTTTTTTTACCTATTTATTTAATGCCTTTATGTATATTGATGCTAAATGTTTAATTCCTTTTTTACCGCTTTATATCTTTATTATTGCGATATTTATAGAAGATTTAGTTAAGCAAAATTATAAACTAGGAGGAGCTTTAGTTTTAAGCTTAATTATTTTAGCTATGGGAGTCTTTTCCTTTACAGAAAATATTAAATATGGTTTATTATTAGATACAATAGTAGTTTTAATAACGATTATAATTTATCAAAGGCTTAAATTTAAACCCTTCCTAATCCTTTTATGTTGTAGTCCCTTGGTGGTAAGTGTTATTGCTTCAAAAAGTGATACTTTAGTTAATTATAATGATTACTATAATCAAAGTTATCAAACGGAAAAAGAGTTAATAGAAAAAATAACTAAAGAAGATAAAGGGATGTACCGGATAGTTAATCATGACACGCCTTTAGGAAATAGTAATCGGTCTTATGGTAATTTAGATTATAATTTCTTAACTTTATATTCTTCTACTTATAATGTTTTATATAATGATTTTTATTTTAATGTGATGAATAATCCTTTGTTAAATCGTAATTTATTTATTACTAGTGCTCCTAAGAATTATCCTTTTTTAAATTTAATGGGCAGTAAATATATTGTAAGTAATCGCAAAACAGCGTTTTTAGGCTATAAAGAAATAAAAGTTTTAAATGATATTCATTTATATGAAAATGATTCAGTTTTACCAATGGGGTATGCTAGTAGTAATTTAATAAATATAGATTATTTTAATAAGCTAGGTTATCCTTATAATCAAGAATTAATATTAAATAATATTGTCGTCGATAGTGATAATATTAAAAATGAACCAAAGAGTAATGTTAAAAAAATTAATTTAGATTTAGATTTAGAAGAATTAAAAAAGTTAGATTTAACGAAAAAAGATGGGGTATATAATATTAATGTTAAAGAAAAAACTAATGTTGTTTTACCATTAAAAGAAAAGTTAGAAAATGAGTTATTATATATTCGTTTTACAATCTTAGAGGGTAATTCTTGTGATATTGGGGATATGGAAATAAGTATTAATGGGATAGCTAATAAACTGACGTGTAATGAATGGAAGTATCATAATGGTAATTATACGTTTGATTATGTTTTACCATATAATAATTTAAAGAAATTAAATATTAATTTAGGAATAGGTAATTATAAGATAAAAGATATTGAGTTTTATAGTTTAGATTATAATTATTTAACAAAGATAAAAGATAATGTTGATGAATTTATTTTTAATAAAAATAAAACAAAAGGTGATATAATAGAAGGGGACATAAACGTAAGTAATGATGGTTATTTTGTGTTAAGTGTTCCTTATGATGAAGGATTTACAGTATATGTTGATGATTTACAAGTTCAATATGAAAAAGTTAATGTCGCTTTACTAGGGTTTAAAATAAAAGAAGGACAACATCATATTAAAATTGAATATCAAGCAAAAGGGAAAACCTTAGGTAAATATCTATCATTAACAGGGGTTATTTTGGGTTTAGGTTTAATATTTATGGAAGAAAGAGAGAAGAGAAAAAATGATCGAAGAAATATTAAAAAGTAAACCTGGCTTTATCGCCGCTTTAGATCAAAGTGGGGGAAGTAGTGCTAAAACTTTAGCTTTATATGGGATTACCCCCGATATGTATCAAAGTGATGAAATGCTAGATAAGATTGATGAAATGCGTAAAAGAATAATTACGAATGAAGCTTTTTCGAGTGATTATATTATTGCTGTTATCTTGTTTAAACATACCATGGCTAATAAAATTGGTGAGGAATATGTGGTCGATTATTTATTAAATAAGAAAAATATCTATTCTTTTTTAAAGATAGATGTTGGTTTAGAAGAACAAGATGCAGGTGTGCAAATGCTTAAAAGTATTCCCGATTTAGAGGAAACTTTGGAAGAAGCTAAAAAATATCATATCGTGGGAACCAAAATGCGGAGTGTTATTCATGAATATAATGAATATGGCATTAAAAAGTTGGTGGAACAACAATTTAAGTTAGCTAAAGTTATTATGAGTCATGATTTAATTCCCATTATAGAACCCGAAGTTAGCATTGATGCCAAAGATAAAGAGCGAATTGAAAATTATTTAAAAGAAGTCGTAAGAAATGAATTATTAAAATTAAAAACGGATAAAAAATTATTGTTTAAATTTACCCTACCTAGTAAAGCTAATTTATATAATGATTTATTAAAGTATAAGAATGTCTTAAGGATTGTTGCCTTATCGGGAGGTTACCCTCAAGAAGAGGCATGTCAAAAACTTCAAGAAAATAAAAAAATGATTGCTAGTTTTTCAAGAGCTTTCTTAGAAAATTTAAAAGTGTCCCAAAGTGAAGAAGAATTTACGAATACTTTAAAAACTAATATTAATAATATTTATACCGCTTCGAAAAAGAAGGTCTAAAAACATTACTTTACAATAAAATGTAAAGTAATGTTTTTTTATGTTTTAAAAGGGGAAGAAAGTGATATAATGATGGTTCGCAAAGGAGATATTATGAATATAATAAGTGTTATTACGGAATCAATTAAAAAGATATCGGGTATTCAAAATGAATATGTTGTTTTAACTTTATTATCCCTTATATTAGTTCTTGGTTTTCGCTTAATGTGTAATATTATTATTCATTTTTATAAAAAGAAGCATTATCATCAAGCTAAAGAATTATTTCGCTTTCACCAAAGAACTAATGTTATTTTTACAATTATTACTGTTTTTGCTTTGTATATAACTTGGGAAAAACATTTAGCTAATATTATAACCTTAATTAGTTTTATCTCGGCAGGAGCTACGATTGCCCTAAGGGAAGTAATCTTAAATTTATTTGCTGGATTTTATATTAAAGTATCTCGTCCCTTTGTGGTTGAAGATCGCATTGAACTAGGGGATATTAAAGGGGATGTGGTTTTAATTAATGCTTTAAGTTTTAAACTCTTAGCAATTGGCGAAAGGGTTGCCGATAACCAAAGTAATGGGATTATTGTGACCGTTCCTAATTCGTTTGTTTTTTCTCATAATTTAAAAAATTATACTACGGCTTTTAAATATATTTGGTCAGAATTAGTAGTACCTATTCCCGTTACAAGTGATGTTAAGAAAAGTAAAAAAATCTTATATAAAATTATTAATAATAATGAAGTAGTAAAAGAAATACCTAATAAAATGATGAAAGCTATTGAAGAAGCTAGTAGTAATTATCGGATATATTATAATAATTTAAAACCATTTATTTATACGACATATAAAGATAATCATATAGAGTTATGTATTAGGTTTTTAGTGCATCCGAAAAAAGAAAGAAATGTAATAGATGATGTCTGGCAAAATATTATTAAAGAACATCAATTAAAACATTTAGAATTATATTTAAAAAGTTAGATAAATAGGAAGTATCATGATATAATTTAAATGGTTGATGATGATGGAGAAAGTAATTAAAAAAATCATGGCTAAGCTTCTTAATAATGGCTTTGAAGCCTATGTTATCGGGGGTTATGTAAGAGATACTTTACTCGGGATATCTACTAATGATATTGATATTTGTACGAATGCTTTACCGAAGGATATCTATAATCTTTTTAATAAGTCGGGTAATGCCTATGGGGGAACAAATTTAAAGGTTGGTAAATATAATATCGATATTACGACTTACCGCAGGGAGTTAGCATATGAAGGACATAATATAACTAAATTAGAATATATAGATTCTTTTTTAGAAGATTTACAAAGAAGGGATTTTACGATTAATGCTATTGCCATGGATATTGATGGGAATATTATTGATAAATTAGAGGGTGTTAATGATTTAAATAACTTACTTATTAGATGTATTGGTAATCCTAGCATTCGCTTAAAAGAAGATCCTCTTCGAATTTTAAGAGCCATTCGCTTGGCAACAGTCCTAGACTTTGAAATTGAAGATAATTTACTTAAAGAAATAAAGAAAAATAAAGACTTAGTATTAAAATTATCCGGTAATAGAATTAAGGGCGAAATTAATAAAATATTAATGTCGCATAATTTTTTAAAAGGATTAAATATTTTAAAAGAAGTAGGGCTTGATAAAACCTTAAATTTTAGTTATCAAGATGTAGTTTATACCAGTGATTTACTCGGAATGTATGCCCAAGTAAAATTTTATAATATGCCATTTACAAATAATGAAAAAAGCAATATAATTAAAATTGCGAAAGTAATAAATTATGGAAAGATTGATAATTTTATTTTATATAAATATGGGTTATATATTTCTTTAATTGCGGGTAATATATTAAATTATAATCCTAATTTAATTCATAAAATGTATAAACGTTTACCAATCAAAGATAAAAAGGATTTAAAGGTTAGTAATGAGGATATTATTAAAATCCTTGATATTGATTATGATAAAAGATTGGGACAAGTAATTGAAGATTTAGAATATAAAATATTAAATAATGAAGTAAAGAATGATTTTAAAAAAATCAAAGAGTATCTACTTGGTAGTAAAGGAAAGTGGGACTATGAATAAAGATAATAAAAAATTTGTGGTGGAATCAGTATTTATTAAAGAAGCAATAAAGGATAATTTAAGTCTAAATGAATTTTTATTATTACTTTATTTTGATAATTCATTTGATTATAGTTTTGATATGCCTACTATTTCTCGTTATTTAAATATGGATGAACAAAAAGTATTAGATGCTTATAGTAATCTTTTAAAGAAAAGATTAATTAATGTTAAAGCCGAAAAGAATGGGTTTGGGAAGTTATCAGAAACAGTATCTTTAGATAATTATTATAATAATATTAATTTACAAAATAGAGAAACGAAGAAAAAGGAAGAAAAAGAAGATATATATAGTATTTTTGAAACTAAATTTGGGCGAACTTTAAATGGGATGGATTTTGAAATAATTAATGCTTGGATTGATAAAGGTTTTCGGGAAGATTTAATTTTAGAAGCTTTAGATGAAGCTGTTTATAATGGGGCAGCTAATCTAAGGTATATTGATAAAGTTTTGTTTGAGTGGCATCGTAAGGGGATAAAGAAGCCTGAGGATATTCATAAAAAATATGAAGAAGAACCACGGAATAATTATGTTTTTGAACCAAGTTTAATTAATATGGATTGGTTAAATGAAAAGTAATGATGTCTTAGCTAAGCTTGATTTAGTTATCCCAAAGCCTCGTTGTGAGCTTAATTACCAAAAAGATTATGAATTATTAATAGCCACTGTTTTAAGTGCTCAATCTACTGATAAAAGAGTTAATTTAGTAACTCCTATTTTATTTCAAAAATATGATATATATACTCTAAAAGAAGCTGATTTAAAAGATTTAGAACAAATTATTTATCCCGTGGGTACTTATAAGAAAAAGGCTGAATTTATTAAAGGGATTGCTTCTTCTTTAGTAAAAGATTATGATGGTATTGTTCCAAATAATCAAGCTTATTTAGAAACTTTACCTGGGGTTGGGCATAAGACGGCAAATGTCGTTTTAGCCGAGATTTATGGGGTACCCACCATGGCGGTTGATACTCATGTAACAAGAGTTGCTAATCGCCTAGGATTAGTTAATACTAAAAATGTGCAATTAATTGAAAAAAGCTTAACGGATTTTTTTCCTAAAGAAAAATGGAATCGAGTTAATCATCAATTAATTTTATTTGGAAGATATATTTGTAAGAGCCAAAAACCAGACTGTGCTAAGTGTCCTTTTCGGTGCCCTGAGTCAAGATTAAAGCCAAGTGTAAAGTAAGTCAATCAAATGTAAACTTGCTTTTTTTTTTTTTTTTGGTATATTTCTGATACAATACAAGGTGTAAAAATAAATGAAAAGTGTCAATTTACATTTATTTTATGGAAGGATATGAGTTAATGAAAAATAGAAAGAGTTTACTTGCTATTGCTTTAGTAATGCTTTTGGCAGTTGTTATTGGAGCCACTTATGCCTACTTTGCGGCTCAAAAAGGAAGTGGGGGTAGTGCCAACATTGAGGTTGGAGCGGGGACAACCGACTCCCTAACATTCCAAGCTGGAAATGCTATAAACATTACAGCATCATCTGATGACTTTTATAAAGGAGCAGAAGATAAAAAAGGTAGTACCACAGCTACCGCTAAGCTAGTACCTAATAATACTACCAATGATGCAACCGATTATTATAATGTTTATTTTATAATTGATGAAAATGATTTTACTTATTCAACTGATCCCAATGAAGTTGAATTACTTTTAAAGGTATCTGACCCCGATGGAACTGAGATAAAAAATATAGATGGTTTAATATATGATGAAACATTACAAGGATTTGATATCACCAAAAGACATGGTGCTTTTAAAGTTGCTTATCAAGATGAAATAAAAGCTGATAGTGCTGATGGTATGGAAGAAACTTGGAATTTTGGGGTAACTTTAAGAAATCTAGAAGCTGACCAACAAAAAAATGCAGGTAAAACTTTTTCAGGTAAAGTATTGATTACTACCGATGAAAAAGAAACATATGTCATGCCTGAAATAAATAGTATAACCGAAGATGCAAAAGATTATGAAAGTATTACGATAAGTTTAATTGAAAATGACGAACATACGGAAGCAATAGATAAATATTATTATGCTATTGAAGAAACAACTGAGGAACCTGAAATGGCAAAAATTATGAGTATAGCTGAAAAGTTAGAACCAACCTATGTTGAAACCACGGAAGCGACTCATGTTTTTACAGAATGTGAAGGAGCTACCTTAAAAGATAATCAAAATTATAAAATTTATGCTTATTCTAAAGATATTCAAGGGATAAGTAGTAATATTAAAACAGCTATCATTAAAACTGATAAATATACAAGAGTTCAAATAACAGGATTAAATGAAAGTGAAGTAACTCATAATAGTTTTAAAGTAACAGCAACAGCCAGTGCTGGAGCAAATCAAGTAAAAGAATATGCTTTTAAAATAGCTGATAATGAAACTTATGGAGACTGGAGTATTTGGCAAGAAAGTCCAGAATTTACTTTTTCAGGATTAAAAGCGGGAATAAGTTATAATGTGCAAGTAAAAGCAAGGGATACTTTAGATAAAGAAACAACTAATAGTTATGATAAAAATATAACAACCACACCATTTACGGTAACTGTTCAAGTAACAGATGGAACGTCCACTCCACCAAGTGCAACAGTAGCAGAAAATGGTACAGCAACATTTACGATAGCAGCGAATGCTGGTTATGATGTAACATCCGCTCGAGTAATCAGTGGAGATGGTTGTATCTTAAATGCCGATAGGACAACTTTAACAGTTAGCGATGTAACTAGTGATAAAACTTGTACTGTGGAAATTTATAAAACGCAATTATTAAATCAATTAATTATAAGTAAAGTAAATACTAATGTCGGTTTAGGAACATTAGCTAAACACGATGCAAGTTTAGCTAATAGTGCACAAGATAATAGTTATCGCTATTCAGGAAATAATCCAAATAATTTCATCTGTTTTGGAAATGGTAGTGAAGATTATATTTATGGTGAGAGTGAATGCCCAGATACCAATTTATATCGTATAATTGGTGTCTTTGATAATCAAGTTAAATTAATTAAGTCGGAATATATCATAGAAGCTGATTTAGGAATATATAGTTATGGTAAGCCAAGACAAGGAAGTTACGATATAAAAAGAGTAAAAGCATATCCAACTGAAGGATTTAGATGGAATAAAACAGCAAATAACATATGGGAAAATAGTGCATTATATCAAGCACTAAATGATAGCAAAAGTGGTTACTTAAGTAAATTAGGAACAACATGGGCGGATAAAATAGCAACAACAACGTGGCATGTTGGAGGACATAGTACATATAGTGTAACCCCAAAAGTAATGTATGATGCAGAAATAAAATCAAGTCCAACAGTATCCGCCCAAATCGGTTTGATGTACGCTTCGGATTATGGATTTGCAAGTGCATCAAGCAGTTGGACATCAACCTTATCTAATTATAATAATACTAACAATAACAACCGAGAAAATAACTGGTTATTTAATAATGTTTTGGAATGGACAATATCGCCCGTCTACGACCCCAACTATCCCACCGGTGCTTTCGGCGTCTATGACGGCGGTTTTATAGGTAATGGTCACGTTATGGATTCGAATGGGGTTCGACCTGTCTTTTATCTAAACAATACAGTAAAAATCAAGGCTGATGACCGAGATGGCTCTGTTACCAAACCATACCGAACTATTGTATAAGTGTTAATTAATAAATTAATTAAGTAAATTAGCTTATTTACGGACAGTTTTGATTTAGCCTACAAAATAAAGCAAATTTTGGACTAAAAAGTTCGACAAAATGTCAATCAAAATGCGACTCAAAGGAATACGAAAAGTTACAGTTTAGTCAAGGGCACTGAAAAATAAGTAAGGGTTACTTACTTTTTTTCATATTATAACAATTTGATTATTGAATGCTGAT
>CANQCI010000035.1 GCA_947589675.1 uncultured Bacilli bacterium
CTGGTGGCTCCAGCGGGAATTGAACCAGCGACACAAGGATTTTCAGTCCTCTGCTCTACCGACTGAGCTATGAAGCCATAATGGCGGTTCGTACGGGAGTCGAACCCGTGATCTCCTGCGTGACAGGCAGGCGTCATAGGCCACTAGACTAACGAACCATTGGTTGCGGGAGAAGGATTTGAACCTTCGACCTTCGGGTTATGAGCCCGACGAGCTACCAAACTGCTACCATCCCGCGATAACTTTTAATTGGCGGAGGAAAAGGGATTCGAACCCCTGCGCCGGTTTCCCGACCTCCCGGTTTTCAAGACCGGTCCCTTCAACCAGACTTGGGTATTCCTCCAGCATTTCTTCAATGCATTTTGATTATATCATAAGAGTTTTAACACTGTCAACAGATAATTTGTTAAAAAATGCTTGAAAATACTTGAAAATCTTTGAATTTAATTGCATTCCATATTACAATAAAATTGCCTTAAATGATTTAAGACAGTGCCTTAATTTCTTACGGATGTAATAATCCGTTTCCGGTACTAGTCCGGCCTAGGCACCAAATTGATAAATAAAACGACTTTGGAAAATAAGTCGTTTTTATATATTATAATTTATCCGGAAATTTTCTTATAAATTTTGGGAATATCATATTAGGTAATAAAAACTATCAAATTTAATTTTTCAAGAATTATATTATCCATTAAGTAAATTAAAAACTTCTTACCTTGTAATATTCTTTATAATCAAAGCATAATACATACAAGTACAATAGGTACGCAAGTAAAAAAAAATTATAAAATTTTCAGAATTTATGCTACAAAAATACTATTTTTGATAGATTAACTGATAAACATTTAAATCATTTTAGTAAAGAAAATATTTTACAAAATATAAAGAGTATTTTTGAAGGTAATGTTTTGTTTGCAAATTAAAGAGTAACCTAAAAGTTACTCGTTTTTGAGTGGGTTAAGTCTGAGTAGTTACCTAATTTGTTAAAAAAATACTTGAAAACCCTTGAATTTAATTGAATTTCATATTATAATGAAATTGTCTTAAGTGATTTAAGACAGTGCCTTGCCCAAGTGGCGGAATAGGTAGACGCACAGGACTTAAAATCCTGCGGATGTAATAATCCGTGCCGGTTCAAGTCCGGCCTTGGGCACCAAATTGATAAATAAAACGACTTTGAAAAATGAGTCGTTTTTATGTACTATAATTTATTCGAAAGTAACAGTATATATTATATATTGAGATATATCTAGGAAATTTTTGAAGTCCTAAGGATTTTTCATTTTTAGAATAAAATTAGTAAAGGTCATGGTATAATGATTATAGAATTAAATTATTTATTTGGTGTGAAGGTTTTGGATTCAAAAATACTTAGAGGTTTAATTATATTGTTAAAATACTAAATAATTAGGAGAAATTAAATATGATTGTATATAGGGTAATAAAAAATGTGTATTCATATGGTAAAAATGGAAAAATGAGAAATGAATTTATTGATTATCAAAAAGGTATCATAAGTTTTCCAAATTGTTTTTATAATCATGGATTAAACACGCATCATTATAAAGATAAAGCAAACTATTTACATTTTTTTCATTTTTATGAAAGTGCTTTAGAATATATTTTGGGGATACCTTCCATGGGTTGGGGGAGTCAGTGTTTTATTGCCCAATATGATATTCCAGAAAATTTATTAAAAAAATATAAAGGCTTTGGCTTGTATCCAGAAAACATTTATTCTAAAATTCCAATTTTAGAATATGCAATACCTTTTTCAGAACTTAGTGATAGTTTTATAAACGGTAAAATAATTCAATATAGTGGAATATGGAATTATGAGTATTCCGAAGAATATAAAAAATATATTGATGGAGATTATGAATTTTATTTAGAAAATATAAATGAAACTGACAAAAAATTTATTAAATCATTTACGTATTTTTATCGAAAATAGATTAGGTCATATGTAATAAGCAATTTTATTCTGGAAAAATTGTAAATGATAAAATACCATGATATACTAAGCAAGAGGGAGATAGAATGATGGAAGATAAAGTTGTAAAGGAAGCTCTTTCTTATTCATTAGGTGCAGATTTGCACGAAGGATGGTGCAATCAAGAATTATATGCTTTTTTTCTAAGAGCTCAACAAGAATTTGCTAAATGTCATAATTATGGACAAGCTTTCGAACAGGCTTGTTACAAGGGCTCAGATAAAAGAAATGAGGTTTTCCTTGATATCGGATGTCTTGTTGGTCACGAAACAATCGCAAGCAGATGTCTTACCGATTTTGGCGTATTCAAGAACTTATTTGATAAGGGGATAATAGACGTTAAAAGATTTACCAAAAGAAAATTATCCCCAGAAGAAATTGCTAGAAGTGGTAATAATTATATAAATGGGAAAGAAAATATCCTTCGAAGTTTTTCTGAACTATCTAGGGCTTCTCAACAAGATAATTTAGAAGCTGCTAAAGTAGCAATAGAATTGGTTTATGATAAAACCATGGCAGGTGAACCAATTACTGATGAAGAATTAGAACAAATGGGTTCAGTTATTCATGAAGAATGGTTAAAGAGAAATTCTTGGGTTTATGATTCAAACTACGGTAATTCAGAATTAGCTGTACCATATGCCCAATTATCTAGGGAAGAACAAGATAAAGATAAAGCCCAAGTAGGTCCCGCCCAAGCAAAAGTTCAAGCGTATTTGAATGGTTTAGTAGATGTTGAGAAAATTTGTGAACAATATGGAATACAAGAAACAGGGAAAAAGTTATAGTAAAATTAAAATATTCTAGTGTTTCCACATAAGAGAATTTGACTTTTAATAAAAAAACATTTATGATTTTGGTGGAGGTTAGTCTTAAATGAAAAAGAAACAAATTGTTGATTTAATAACGGCAGTAATTTTAATATTAGTTGGTAGTGCATTATTAATTTTCCCTATATTAAATATTATAAATGTTAAGATAATTTTTATGGCTGTGTTAATATTCTATGGAATTATGAATCTTATTCAATTTTTATTAACGTATAAATCGAAAGATTATGAAGGTTTATTTACGACCCTTGCTTCGATTGTGGTTTTAATTGTGGTACTTAACCTTGATGTAGGTAAAGCTCCATGGTATTTGGCGATTGCCTTATTTACTTGGGTAATTTTAATGTCATTAATAAAACTCAAAAAAGCTGATTATTATAATGACCGGAAAAATCCTGTATGGATTTTAAAAATAGTCACATTAATTTTATTTATTTTAACTGGTTTATTAGCGACAATTAATTTATATTATCCAAATGATGTTCAGATTTTAGTTTTAGGTTTCTTTTATTTAATTCATGGAATGTTAGAATTATTTGATCCTTTAATAGTTTATTTATTAGATAACAAAAAGAAAATTTAGGTTATATTTTTAATCTAATTTTTTTTGAATATTAATAAATAGAAAACATATAATTTTTTAGAAAGAGGGAATAAAATAATGGAAATTCTAAAAGTTTCATCAAAATCTAATCCAAGTAAAGTAGCTGGTGCAATAGCTAATATTTATCGTGAAAAAGGAAGCGTAGAAATCCAAACTGTTGGAGCTGGTTCACTTAATCAAGCAATTAAAGCCGTAGCAATATGTCGTGGTTTTGTTGCTCCAACCGGGGATAATTTAGTCGTTATTCCAGCCTTCAATGATATTACAATTAATGGCGAACAAAAGACAGCTTTAAAATTAATTGTGGAAAATAAGTAAAAAATTATTGCAAAAGTCCTTGGCATATTTTAAAATTAAATATGAGAAGGAGTGATAAATATGGAATTAAAAGGAAGTAAAACAGAAGCTAATTTAATGGCCGCTTTTGCTGGCGAAAGTCAAGCTCATACTAAATATTTATATTATGCATCAAAAGCTAAAAAAGATGGCTATGAACAAATAGCAGCTATATTTGAAGAAACAGCTCGAAATGAAAAAGAACATGCTAAGTTATGGTTTAAAGAATTACATGATGGAGCTATTCCTGATACCAAAGTTAATTTGGAAGATGCAGCGAATGGGGAAAATTATGAATGGACTGACATGTATGCCGAATTTGCCAAAGTAGCTGAAGAAGAAGGCTTTACCAAAATAGCTAAATTATTTGCGGGTGTTGGGCAAATCGAAAAAGCTCATGAAGAAAGATATCGCAAATTATTAAGTAATATTGAAGATGAAGTAGTATTTAGTCGTGATGGCGATGCTATCTGGATTTGCCGCAATTGTGGACATATTGTTATTGGACCTAAAGCTCCAGCTGTTTGTCCAATTTGTGCTCATGCCCAAAGCTTCTTTGAATTAAAAGCTGAAAATTATTAAAAGACTCAACTCGTTTTGAGTTTTTTTATGGGTAAAATTCCTTGACTTTAAGCCAATTTTATATTATTATCTAGGGGTGCGAAAAAAAGGTGAGTTGTATGGATAAAATAATAAATATTGGTGTAGTTGCCCATGTTGATGCTGGAAAGTCAACATTGGTTGATGGTTTATTAAGACAAAGTGGCGTTTTTCGAGAAAATGAAGAATTAATCGACTGTGTCATGGACAGTGGGGACTTAGAAAAAGAACGGGGTATAACTATTACTGCGAAAAATTGTGCTATAAAATATAAAGATTATAAAATAAATATTGTGGATACGCCGGGTCATGCTGATTTTTCATCAGAAATTGAACGAGTTATTAAAACCGTTGATACGGTAATTTTATTAGTAGATTCAGCCGAAGGCCCAATGCCCCAAACAAGATTTGTATTAAAAGAAGCTTTACAAAATAATTTAAAACCAATTCTATTTATCAATAAAATCGATAAAAAAGATCAACGAGCATTAGAAGTAGTTGATATGACTTTTAATCTTTTCATGGAACTTGGAGCTACTGATGAACAATTAGATTTTAAAATATTATATGGAAGTGCTCGTGAGGGATATGCGAAATATAATATGGAAGATGAAAGTAAGGATTTAACGCCTTTATTTGAAACAATTATTAATAATGTTGAACCTTTCAAAGGTAATGAAGAAGACCATTTACAATTACAAATAAGTCAACTTGCTTATGATGATTTTATTGGTCGTTTAGGAATAGGGCGAATTAATAAAGGGAAGATATCAACTGGTGAAAATGTTTCTTTAGCTAAAAATGATGGTAAGATTGAAAATTTTCGGGTTTCTAAATTATTTGTTAATGAAGGCATAAAAAAAGTAGAAGTAAAAACAGCTTATTATGGTGATATTGTTACGGTAGCTGGCTGTGCTGATGTTTCAATTGGTGATACGATTGGTGAAGTAAATCATGTTGAACCTTTAGAAAAAATAATTATCGAACAACCTACTTTATCAATGAATTTCTTAGTTAATAATTCTCCTTTTGCCGGTGAAAGTGGCAAATTTTTAACTAGTCGGCATTTAAAAGAAAGATTAGAAAAAGAATTAGAAACAAATGTTGGACTTAAAGTTGAACCGCTTCCTAATCAAGAAGGTTTTAAAGTAAGTGGACGTGGGGAATTACATTTATCTATTTTACTTGAAAATATGCGAAGAGAAGGTTATGAATTATCAGTTTCCAAACCAGAAGTTATTGAAAAGATTGAAGATGGTAAAAGATTAGAACCATATGAAAAAGTTAATATTAATGTTCCTGATGAATATTCAGGGACGGTTATTAATTCTTTGAATGAAAGAAAAGGAACACTCCAAAGTGTAACACAAGGGGAAAAGGGATACACTCGTTTAGAATATTTAGTCCCAACTCGTGGTTTAATTGGTTATCGGGGGAACTTCATTACTGAAACCAAGGGTGAAGGGATAATGGTTCGAAGCTTTGACTCCTATGGTCCTTATGCTGGGGAAATAACTGGGCGAAAAAATGGCGTAATGGTTTCCATGGAAAATGGCGTAACTTTTGGCTATTCTTTATTTAATCTAACTTCTAGGGGAACAATGATTGTTGATCCATCTACGCCTGTTTATGTCGGAATGATTGTGGGAATTTGTAATAAAGAAGGGGATTTAAATGTTAATCCTTGTAAGAATAAAGAATTAACTAATACCCGAAGTAAGAGTTCTGATGAAGCAATTTCATTAAATAAAGCGAAGACATTTACTTTAGAAGAAGCTTTAGAATTTATTGAAAACGATGAATATATTGAAATAACCCC
The DNA here is from genome assembly GCA_947589675.1 of uncultured Bacilli bacterium. Lineage (GTDB taxonomy): Bacteria > Bacillota_I > Bacilli_A > RF39 > UBA660 > Onthocola_B. The sequence continues at coordinate 6,186 of CANQCI010000035.1, forward strand.
AGATACAATTCGTTTGCGGAAAAAAGTTTTAGATCCGAAAGAAAGATATCGACAAAATAGATAAGAATAATCATGGTTGGTTGTTCTTTTTTTATTGTTTCTTTTTGGTGGCTGTGATATTATGAATATAGGATAGGTGATAATATGAAACGTATATTTAAGACCTTGATTAAAAATGAAAAATTGTTAATTGCTGTGTGTGTTTTAGCTTTAACGTCACTGACAATTGGTGCATCCTATGCCGCTTTTTTTACGGTTAAAACTAATAGTTCTAATCAAACAATTACCACAGGGACTTTAGATGTTTCGTACGGATATAATGATGCCAAAAATATTGCCATCACTAAAACAAATATGGTACCCATGAGTAATGAAGAGGGTATGAATCAAAATGATAATAGTGTTATTTTTATCCAAAATAAAGGGACATTACCAGCAAACTATACTTTAACGGTGGGTTATGATATGGATAACTTTTTAAAAAGGGCTAATCCCCAAGAAAGTGATCGTTTAACGCCTTTAGAATATATTATGATTGCCGTTTATGAATCTCATGGCATCGAGGGAAGTACCTTAGTATGTGGTCCCTTATCACTGGCTGATTTAACAGTTCATGAAGTTCCAAGTGGAACCGAAACTTCTGTTAAAGATTATCGTTATAATCGTTATTCATTGCTTTTTGATAAATTAGGAGCTATTGAAGATGCCACCAAAACATACTTAATAAAAATGTGGTTATCGGATAAAGCTAATGATTTTGCTTCTAATTCCTACTTTTATGTTAATAGTGAAATTATAGCGGAAGCTCAAAATACAAAAAGTGAATATAATATTAATGGAGTTTTACTTAATAATGAAAATATAGGTATTGCTAATGCCGAAATTTCTGTGCAAAATGGTTCTTTAAAAACCGTAACTGATGAAGCCGGTAATTTTACTTTAAATAGTGTTTTACCAGGAACCTATAATATCGATATTACCACTTCTAATAAAGTTTATGATGCTACACTAACGGTAAGAGAAGGAACCGAAATTTCGCTTCTTCCTGGAACCCAAAGTTTTAAAGGAAATGGAACTATGGATTTAACAGAAGCTGGTTATCTTTATGGAACAACGATTAATAAACTTAAAAAAATAAATAATATTGATGCGACAAGTAGTACATATGTTTTAAATAGTAATAATGAATATTGGGTAGCCCCTAATTATATTTTAACAGGTGGTTTAGATAAAGAGATTAATTCTTTAACAATTAATATTATCGATGATAGTGTAAGCATGAATTTAAATCAGTCTTGATATTTTTTCTTTAATTATATAAAATTGATAAAAAGGTAGGTAAATATGAAAAGTAGTAAAGAAAGTACGAAAAATGATAATAAAAAATGGGTAATTATTATGTTATTGTTGCTTTTGATTGTTGTAATCTCGGGGTCATATGCATATTTTACTGCCCAACGGGGTAAAGGTGCTGATGCTGAAATTACAGCAACATCAGGCACCACTGATTCCTTAACTTTTAATGCTCAAGATATGATTAATATTTATGCCGATATGGATAATTTTGGTAAAGATGACGGTAATCAAGAAGATGAAGCAATAGTTACAGCCACTTTAGTTCCAAATAATACCACTAATAAAGCAAGTGAAGAATATAATGTATATTTAGTAGTTGATAAAAATGAATTGATTTATACAACTGATGAGAAAACTCCTGAGTTAATAATGGAAGTAACTAAACCGGATGAAACAAAAGAAAATAATATAAATGGTCTTGAATATAAAGAAGATACCCAAACATTTGATATAACGCAAGCTCAAAATTCTTATAAAATAGCTACTAATTATAAAATAGATGCTAATGAAGAAACGAAGGTTGATACTTGGAAATTTAAAGTAACTTTGGTTAATTTAGGAACTGACCAAAATAAAAATGCGGGTCGAGAATTTAGAGCTCATATTGTCATAACTAAAGGGGATTTAGATTCTTATGTTGCTCCTGTTATTAAATCCTTAACTCCAGAAATTACCCATGAGAGTATTAAAGTTTCTTTAGAAATAACCCCTGGTAGTAGTGATATTGTTAAATATTTCTATGCTTATAAGGAAAAGGATACTGGCGATTTTGATTATCAAGAAAGTAACGAAAATAATTATACTTTCAGTGGGTTAAGTGATGAAACGGAATACGAAATATCAGCTTATGCCCAAGATTCTGATGGTGGTACTTCTAATACATATACTACAACTTTAAAAACCAGCGATGTTAAGCCCCCAAATATAGAAGGTGTAACTCATAAAGCCACTTTAAATACTATAACAGTTGATGTAAGTGCTAGTAAAGGAACTGGTGAAATCACCAGTTACACTTATACCATTAGTGGAGATGGTATCGATGGTGAGCAAACAGCAACTGAAAATAGTAATACGCATACCTTTGAAGGTTTATCTGAAAATAAAACATATAATATAAAAGTAGTTGTTAAAGATAGTAATGAAAAAGAATCAACACCTTATACTATTGATGCTAAAACTTTAGAGATATTTGATGTTAGTAAGGCATGTACGGCTAGTGATAAATTAAGTGAATGTATTATTAAATTAAATGATAAAGGTACTTATGAACAAACAGGTATTATTAATCACACTTCAAAAGTTTTAAATAGTGCCGAGGATGGTTCATACCGTTTTATGGGTAGTGATCCAAATAATTATATTTGTTTTGAAGATACTTGTGATTTTAGCCATTTATACCGAATTATTGGCGTATTTGGTGACCAAGTAAAAGTAATAAAAGCTGATTATTTATCTCAAGATGATTTAGGCTTAACATCATTAGATACTATAACAGGTATTAAATCATTGTGGGTGAATTATCGAGGGGTACAAGAAACTATTTACACTTATGATTGGAGTGGAAAATCAGTAAATTACAATAATGATTGGAGTCAAAGTGACCTTAAGAAATATTTAAATGATAGTTATTATAATAAATTACCATTTAAAGAATTAATAAGTATTACTAAATGGAATACCAATGGTGGTAATGAAAGAGAAATTATTGAATCTAATGTTCATACCGCTTATAAATATGAAATTGGGGGTTATAATCGAGTTACAACATATTCTGATTATATTGGCTTAATGTATGTTAGTGATTACTATTATGCAGCTAACCCTGAATATTGGATTCTTAAAGGTAATAATTACAATGATGCTAAATTTAGTGATTGGCTTTACTTAGGATTTAGAGATCATACTATTACGAAAAATACAAAAGATAATCGAGATAGTTATGTAATTGATTACACCGGTGAAGTTATGAGTTATGGAACAGGTAAATCACAATATCCAATAAGACCAGCCTTTTATTTAAATAATAGTGTTACTTATCAAAGTGGTGATGGAAGTAAGACATCACCAATCAAGGTTAGTTAAAGGTATCGAAAGATATCTTTTTTTATAAAAAAAGAAAGTATGCAAAAATATATTACTTTCTATTTTCGCATACTTTCTATTAATAATCCGACGTTTGAACCAACTTTATTTTTAAGCTCTTTTACATCCTCACAATAATTTTTTTCACGTATTATGGCTTTATCAATCTTATCGACAAATATACTAAAATTTAAATTTGTTTTGTCGTATCCAATTATATCGGAAAGCATTTTATCAGAGTATTTTCTTGCTTTTTTACTTGAATTAACCCGTTTGTTTTCAAGTAACTTATCAAAATCCAATTTATCAAATTCTTCAAAGTGCATTAATAGCCATACTTCAAAACATGGATTACTTACATATATTTTAATATTATTTTTCTTACATTCTTTTAATAATGAATCATATTGTTCAGATTTAAAACTCCCTTTATCTCTGTCGACGATTAAATTAATAACATCAATTTCGGAATTATAATCTAAAATATCTCTTTGGTATTCTAAATAAGAAATAATTTCTGATGCAATATTTATAAAAACATCATCTTTATAAATATCCAAAATAATATTGTCTATTTCAGATATATTTATTAAATCATTTGCATAATTGTTAATATAAGAATTGGCTATATTTATTAATTCTTCTTTATTGGGAATATTTTCTTTTTTTATAAAATCAACAATGCTGTTATATAAATTCTCTTTACTAATAATTTTTTCTATACTTTGAGATTTAATATCATTTGCAATCTTTAGAGCATATTTAGGATGACTTTTAGATGCTTCCTCTAAACTTCTAAGAACGCTAATTAAAGATAAAGATTGGTTTATTGCTAATTTTTCTCTATTGACCATTATGCCATTAAAATACATAGGTTCAGTTATTTCTCCTTCATAAATTAAAAAATATTTAGGCATTTCTTTCATGGCTTCATTTGGGCGTTCAGCAAACTTACTATTTGTTTGGACTCTCATTATTTACCTCAGGAAAATCAATAAAAATTGGGACAGCCCCATATCTCCCATCCAAATAAGCTTTATCTATTTTACGATCAAATCTAGCATCATCCTTAAATTGTTCTAAAGAATATAATTTTGTGGCTCCATCTGTTTTTTTATTAGTAAACCATACTTCATCTCGTCTTAAAAATTTATAATCTAATAATCTAGATTCATGGGTTGTAATTATTAATTGAGTATTTCTATTTTTTAATAATTTTAAGAAGCTATTTATAAATCTAATGGTAAGGGCAGGGTGTAAACTTCTATCTATCTCATCTATAACAAAAACTTTATCATTAGCTAATAATATATCTATTAATTCTAAAATTCTAAGTGTTCCATCAGACTCTTCATAGGTATCAAAATATGCCCTAGAATTATTATGCAATAATTTTATAACTTTAACATCTAGATTTTCATTCTTGTCATTACCTTTTATAGTATATATACAATTTTCAATTCTTAATGTTATATCAAATTTAGAAGAATTATTCTTTATTCGATTTATATCGAATGTAAGTCTATTATATTCTGATGAAGAAAGTCTATCTTTAATTTCTAACATATTAGATTCACATTCTAGTAAATCATCAATATCTAATCCAAGCATTTTCAATAATGGTTTAATATCCTTTTTTAATTCAGAAAAATAATTAAATTTAATTTCTCTTTTTTGATAAGGTAAAACCAATTGCAAATCATTTTCAAAAAAATTAAAGACATTTTCAAAATCAATAAATGAGAATGTTTTAGTATCATTCATATGAATCCTTCTTGTCATTTCAGTTAGAAAGAAGATTTTATTATTATTTAAGATATCATCAATACAAACATGAAATCGACTTTTATCATTTTTATTTTTAATTTTCAAATTTGTTTTTATAGTCTTTTTTATAGCATCTCTTTCAAAGATTACTATTTCTCTATTTTTTGTCATATCAATTAGCCATTCGGAAACAATTTCTTTTTTATTTATATTTATTTCAAAACCGTATGAATATAGTTTATTATTCTTTTCAATTTCATATTCAAAATAAGATGGTATGTTTTTATTTTTTTCATTTAATCGAAAATATTGGTTTGAAAACAATCCTTGAATATTATTCAATAATAATTTTTTTCCTAAATCAATAGCTAAAATTAGATTAGATTTACCAGATGCATTAGCTCCATATATTGAACTAAATTTTAATATTTTAAGATTATTTATATTAGCTATATGCTCTGGAAAATTTCTTGTTTTACCAGCAACCATTGAGAAATGTTGCATATCATTAAATGATTTAAAATTCTTAACTTTAAATCCTATTAACATAATATATCCTCCTTTATTCTATATTGATAATTATATAGTATTTTTTCACGTAAGTGAATAATATTATAAATTATTTTTTAAAAAAATGAATAATTTTTACGATTTTTTCCTATTTAAGACTTTAATTTTTATTTTCTTAAGCATATATCGATTTGGATTGAATTTTTACTCATAATTTGCTAATATTGATAATAAAGGAGGATAAAAAAGTGGATAGGAAAAATACGGTACTTTTGACAGTAATTGCCGTAGCAACATTATTAGTAGCAGTAATTGGAGCGACATTTGCGTACTTTACCGCCCAACGAGGGGATGGAGCTCAAGCAGATATCACGGTAACGACCTCGACAAGTGACTCAATTGTGTATGGTAATTTTGAACCTTTATTATTAAAGGCAACCCAACAAAATTTTGCTAGTGAAGCTGGATCCTTACAAGCATCAACTGAGGGTAAAATAACTTTAACCGCAAGTGATAATGCCGATAGAAGTGATACGGCTGACTATTGTTATACAAGCACAATTAAAATTTCGCAAAATGATTTTGTTTATAAACCAGCTGAGGATAGTGAAGAACCAGATAGTGTTCCCGCAGCAAAACAACCCGAATTAATTTTATCAGTTTGGAAAAATAACCAAGAATATTCTGCAGAAAAAATTCAAGATATGTCTTATCAAAGTCTTGAATCGACTTACAAAGTTTGTAAGGAAGAAAATGGAGAAGTTGTAGAAGAAAATGGCTGCCAAGATGCTCAAACAATAGCTGGTTATGATATTACAGAAGTAGGTAAAAATTCGACTCCAGAAATTCCAGATCCAAGTACGGTTAATGTTCGTATTCCTGTTATGGATTCTGAAAAAGGTGAACTACAAGATGGTAATGATTTATTATATGTTCATCATATAAAAGCCACCGAAACAGGAGGAACAACAGAAGTAACATGGAAAGCAGCAATAACTTTTGTTAATTATGATTTTGATCAACAATATAATACTAATAAAAAATTTATTGCTACTTGGGTATTCACTCCAGTTGAATGTGCAACAGGTGACCCAATCAATTCTGATGGTGAACCATAATGATTATGGTTAGGACTAAACTTTGTTTAGTCCTAATTTTTATAAGTAAATAAGTTGTAAAAAATAATTTTTTATTAGGGTTAATGATTGTTTTTGATAGGATAATTTGCTAATATTAAATCATAGAGGAGGATACAAAAAGTGGAAAAGAAAAATACAGTACTTTTAACAGTGATTGCAATAGCTACTCTACTAGTGGCGGTAATTGGAGCCACATTTGCCTACTTTACAGCTCAACGAGGGGATGGAGCTCAAGCGGATATCACAGTAACAACATCAACAAGTGACTCAATTGTATATGGTTCGTTTAATGCTTTAGTGTTAAAGGCAACGCAACAAAACTTTGGACAAAATCTTGGCTCCCAACGGGCAACAACAGAAGGGGAAATAAAATTAACAGCAAGTGATAATGACAGTCGAGAAGATACTGCGGATTATTGTTATACTAGCACCATCAAAATTTCAGAAAATGGTTTTGGGTACAAGCCTCAAGCTGAGGGTGTTGAAGAAACAGTTACGAATCAACCAGAATTAATCTTATCATTATATTATAATGGTAATGAATATAAACAACAGCTTAATGATGTAACATATACAACCATTGAAGGTCCTAAAAAAGTTTGTGATCAAGAAAATGGCGAAACATCAGAAGACAAATGTAAAGAAGAGGAAACGATAGCTGGTTATGATATTACAACTATTGGTAATGTATCAGGTGAACCCCCATTAGAACCTACAACAACCAATTTTAAAGTACCTGTTTGGGAAGAAAATTCAGATAAGCCTTTTGCTGAACAATCATTTACACACCATATAAAAACGGAAGATACAAGTGGCGAAGTAACCGCTAAGTGGAAAGCATCAATAACATTTGTAAATTATGATTTTGATCAACAATATAATACTGATAAAAAATTTATTGCAATATGGGAATTTACTCCAGTTGATTGTGAAAGTGGTGAACCAATAGTTCAAGAAACACCATAATGATTATGGTTAGGACTAAACTTTGTTTAGTCCTATTTTTATAAGTAAACTATTTGTAAAAAAATATTTTTAAGGAAAGTAACTAATTGTTTTTAGGTTACCAATCTGCTAATATTAATACTAGAGGAGGATACAAAAAATGGAAAAGAAAAATACAATACTTTTGACAGTGATTGCAGTAGCTACATTATTAGTTGCTATGGTCGGAGCGACATTTGCGTATTTTACCGCCCAACGTGGGGAGGGAGCTCAGGCTGATATCAAAGTAACAACGTCAACAAGCGATTCGATTGTATATGGAGAGTTTAATACTTTAATGGTTAAAGCAACCCAACAAAATTTTGGAGAAAATTTAGGCTCACAAAGAGGCTCGACAGAAGGTATAATTACTTTGACAGCAAGCGATAATGAGGATAGAACAGATAGTGCTGACTATTGTTATACAAGTACAATTAAGATTACTGAAAATGATTTTAGTTATAAACCAAAAGGTGAGGGAGTAGAAGAAGCTGATAAACCAGAGTTAATTTTGTCTTTATTTTATAATGAGAAAGAATATAAGCAATTACTGAATGATTTAACTTATACAACTATTGAGGGTGAAAAAAGAGTATGTGATCAAGAAAATGGCGTTACCTCAGATGAAAAATGTAGTGATAATCAGACAATTTCAGGTTATGACATTACAACCATAGGAAATGTATCAACAGAAGCACCACTAGAGCCTACTACAACTAATTTTAAAATTCCAGTTTGGATTGAAGATAATTCTACCCCAGTGTCTGAACAATCTTATATTCATCATATAAAAACAGAAGATACAGCAGGAAATGTTACAGCTAAGTGGAAAGCATCAATAACATTTGTGAATTACGAATTTGATCAACAATATAATACGGATAAAAATTTTATAGCTACATGGGAATTTACTCCAGTTGATTGTACAGAGGATAATATAGTACCATAATCATTATGGTAAGGACTAAACCTAGTTTAGTCCTTTTAAAATATTTATTTTTAAGTCAATTTTTTGTCAAAATTTTTTTATGTAAAATAAAGACATTGTTTTTAAGAGGATAATTTGTTAATATTAAATCATAAAGGAGAATAAAAAGATGGAAAAGAAAAATACAATATTGCTGACGATAATAGCAATAGCCACTTTACTTGTAGCAGTGGTGGGTGCGACATTTGCATATTTCACCGCCCAAAGAGGTGATGGTGCTCAGGCAGATATTAAAGTAACGACCTCAACAAGTGATTCAATAATTTACGGCGAATTTAACCCTTTAATGATTAAAGCAACGCAACAAAATTTTAATGAGACAGATCAACATTCACAACGGGGAAGTACTGAGGGAACGATAACTTTAACAGCAAGTGATAATGTTGATAGACAGGATGAAGCTGATTATTGTTATACTAGTACAATAAAAGTATCAAAAAATACTTTTACGTATAAACCTAAAGATTTGGAAACGGAACCTGAAGCCCCAGCAACATCAGACAAACCAGAATTAATTTTATCAATAAGCCTTGATAATGGTAGTGGTGAATATAAAGAGTATACTCAACAAATAAATGATTTTATTTATAAAACTGTGGGTGAGGATGCTACTTATACAGTTTGTGACCAAGAGGGTGGAATTGAGAAAACAGAAAGTTGTCAAGAAAGTCAACCTATTAAAGGATATGATATAACTGAATTTGGTAAAAATGCTACTCCTGAACAAGAAGTACCAACAACAGTTGATTTTAAGATTCCAATTCAAAGCGAAGATTTGGAAGGAAGTACTGATTACACTCACCATATTAAAGCAACAGGCGGTGCTTCAGATAAAGTAACGGTAAAGTGGAAAGCAACAATAACTTTTGTAAATTATGATTTTGATCAACAATATAATACAGATAAAGAATTTGTTGCTACATGGGTATTTACACCAGTTGATTGTACTTCTGGTCAACCAGTCGAAAGTTTACCATAATTATTATGGTAAGGACTAAACTTAGTTTAGTCCTTTACTTATTTTTAGTAAATAACCTGTAAAAAATTTTTTTTATTGAAATTAAAAGATTGTTTTTGATGTTACAATTTGTTAATATTGATACTAGAGGAGGATACAAAAAAGTTTACTGACCATTATAGCTGTTGCTACTTTGTTAGTGGCTGTAATTGGTGCAACATTTGCCTATTTCACAGCTCAACGGGGTGATGGAGCTCAGGCAGATATTACGGTAACAACATCAACAAGTGATTCAATAGTTTATGGTTCATTTGAACCCTTAATGGTAAAAGCAACACAGCAAAATTTTGATCAAGAAAAAATGAACTCGCAACGAGGAAGTACGGAGGGAACAATTACTATAACAGCTAGTGATAATGAAGATAGACAGGATGAAGCAGATTACTGTTATACAAGCACCTTAAAAGTTTCAAAGAATGATTTTATTTATAAGCCTAAAGCCGAAGACACTGCTGACCCAGAGGTCTCTCAAGAAAATAAACCAGAATTACTTTTAAATTTATATCTTGATGATGAAAATTATACTCAAACACCCTTAGTTGATTTAAGTTATAAAACTATTGAGGGACAAAAAAAAGTATGTGATCAAAAAAATGGAGCTGTTCCAGAAGATGAAATTTGTGAAGAAGAAACTCTTGCTGGTTATGATATAACTGAATTTGGTAAAAATTCGACACCTGATGAAGATCCTGTAACACCAACTGTTGATTTAAAAATTCCCGTAAAAGATGGCGATGCAGATTCTTTACAAGATTTAATATATGTTCATCATATTAAAGCTGAGGGTGCTGGAACTCAAAAAGAAGTAAAATGGAAAGCAACAATAACTTTTGTTAATTACGATTTTGATCAACAATATAATACTAATAAAGAATTTATTGCTACGTGGGTATTTACGCCAGTTGAATGTGCAACCGGTACGCCAATAAATCCTGATGATGCACCATAATGATTATGGTTAGGACTAAACTTTGTTTAGTCCTATTTTTAAAGAATAAATTCCTTTGTTAAATAAAGTACGAAAAATAAGGCAATTTGAATAGTCTAAAAAAAAGAGAACGCACCGAAAAAATGGGAAAAAAGTTCTCTTTTTAATTGATTTTTAATGAAAATTGAAAATTTACGCACAAAATCATAAAAATCCCTTATTTTATAAGAGATTTCCTGGATATATCACGTACAAATTGATATAATAATCAATATAAAACAAAGGAGATATATCCATGGTGCGACCGTGTAGGTCAAATAATTTAGTAGGTGGAAATCCTACCTAGAAAGGTGAAACCCACACCACTAGTAGCAAGTCTTGGAGCGAAACTGGTAACAGTTAGTTTAAGCGTAGACAGTTAGGTAATAGGGTTAGTATTGAGCCACGAA
>CANQCI010000036.1 GCA_947589675.1 uncultured Bacilli bacterium
TTGTTGAATCACTCAAAAAGCGATCATTATTTATGATTGCTTACATTTTTTTACTTTATATAGTCTGAGTAGTTACCGAATTATGTCTAATTTTCCTGTATTTAAAGGCAAATTTACATTTTAATAAAATTTTTAAAAATTTTATGTTTTTTTTTGTATTTTTATGATATAATTTATGCATAATAGAGTTAGGAGAGATGAAGTGTGAAAAAGTTTTTTGGTATTTTGCTTTTAGGAGTAATGGTAATGTTAATGCCAATTACCGCTCATGCCGCCGGGCAATTAAAGTTACAAAAAGTGGGAGATTGTGTAGAAACGGGAGATAATTGTACTTACACTTATAAGTTAAGTGTGGAAGGGGATTCTGATACATATACATCTCTTTCTGTTGCTTTTACTTATGCCCCAAAAGGTGGTAAAGCTAATGGGATAACTAATATGACGTTTACAGCTCCAGAAGGTTGGACAGCTAATGCAGTCCAAAATGATAATGGCTATAATGTAACCTATAGTTATAATGAAGGCCTTTTTACTGGTTCTAGTTTTGATTTAGGGACAGTGACAGTTACTACTTTAAGAGATGCTGATATTTATGATTGTTCTTTCAATTATGCTTTTAACGGTAAGACCTCAACTGTCGAAGTTGAAGTAGTCCAAACGGTGGAAACTGGAGCATCATTACCAATTGCCATTATAGCTTGTGGTGCTATTGCGGCAGTCGTAGTTTATAAACAAGCCACTAAAAACACCAAAATGTATAAAATTTAATTCATACTAATTAAGCAATCCGATTGGGTTGTTTTTTTCTTGAATATAAATACGGGTTTTGATAAAATATCCATAAGAGGTGTATCTATTTATGAGAGAATTAAGTGAACAAGAAATAGTAAGACGGGAAAAATTACAAAATATTAGAGATTTGGGGATAGATCCTTTTGGAAAACGTTTTGATGTTACAGATTTTAGTTTAGATCTTAAAAATAAATATCAAGATAAAACTCATGAAGAATTAGAAGAATTAAAGATTAATGTTAGTGTTGCCGGACGAATTATGTTTATTCGTAAAATGGGTAAAGCTTCCTTTTTTTCCATCAAAGATAAATTAGGTAATATACAAATTTATATTTCTATTAACGATGTCTTAGAAGATACATATAAATTATTTAAAAGTGCCGACATTGGGGATATTGTGGGAATAAAAGGAATTGTTATGAAAACCCAAACCGGGGAAATAACCATTAAATGTTTAGAATATACGCATTTAGTTAAGGCTTTAAAACCTTTACCAGAAAAGTATCATGGGCTAAATGATATTGAAGAAAGATATCGTCGCCGTTATGTTGATTTGATTATGAATGATGAAGCAAGGAGGATTGCTTTTGCCAGACCTAAGATAATTCGCTCAATTCAACATTATTTAGATAATTTAGGTTATACAGAAGTGGAAACGCCAATTTTAGGGACTATTTTAGGAGGAGCGGCAGCTAAACCTTTTATCACTCATCATAATAGTCAAAATATTGATATGTATTTACGGATTGCTACTGAATTAAATTTAAAACGTTTACTTGTCGGCGGCATGGATGCGGTTTATGAAATTGGACGAATATTCCGTAATGAAGGGATGGATAAAAAGCATAATCCCGAATTTACTTCTATTGAACTTTATAAAGCATTCTCAGATTTAGAGGGAATGATGGATATTACGGAAGGGTTAGTTAGTACTGCCGCTTATGAATTAAATGGCACTTATGAATTAGATTTTTTAGGACATCATATTAGTTTAAAACCCAAATTTAAAAGAGCTCATATGGTTGACTTAATTAAAGAACAAACCGGAATTGATTTTTTCCAAAATATGAGTTTTGAAGAAGCTAAAGATTTAGCTTTAAAACACGGGATAGATGTAGAAGATCATTTTGGCTATGGGCATATTGTTAATGCTTTCTTTGAAAAATATGTGGAAGAAACCATTATTGAACCAACATTTGTGTATGGTCATCCAGTCGAAATTAGTCCTTTAGCTCGTAAAAGTGCCGATAGTCGTTTTACGGAAAGATTTGAATTATTTATATGTGGTAGTGAATATGCCAATGCATTTACGGAATTAAATGATCCAATTGATCAATTAGAAAGATTTGAAAACCAAATGAAAGAAAGAGAATTAGGTAACGAAGAAGCTAATGATATAGATATGGACTTTGTGGAAGCCTTAGAATATGGGATGCCACCAGCTGGGGGCATGGGACTAGGCATTGATCGATTAGTTATGCTTTTAACTGGGGCAGAAACTATTCGAGAAGTTATTTTATTTCCGACAATGAAACCAAGAGATTAATAAATAAAAGAATACGATTTAAATTAAAAAAATGGTATTCTTTTTTATTTTAGGTAAAATTCTATTTAAGTTAAATTAAATAATATAAGCCAAAAAAGATTATATTATAGGAAAAATACAAATTTTTTAAAAAAATTGTCAAAAAAAGAAGTAAAATGACAAATTAATGGACTATATATAAGTGAGGGGAGGAATTTCAACATGAATTAAATTAATCAAAAAATAATCCAGTTTACGATTTAAAAGAAACATAAAAATATAGTCACCACTGAATAAAAATTGTGACTAGGAAAGGAATAATAATGACTAAAACTAAAAAAGAAGTTAAAGACGAAATTAGCGAAGGCTCTCTTATGTACGATGAACTATTTAAGTATTTTGTTAAATCACCAAAATATAATTGGTATACTATTCTTCTTTTGGCTGGTATTCTAAATTTAGATAGTGAAGTAGTGAAGGAAAAGTTAGTTTATTTAGATACGGAATTAACTGGAAATCCTAATTTAACTAAAAAAAGGGGTGATACTGTTTTTGAAATTGGTAAATATGTAGTAAATATTGAGATGAACCAATTTAAAACTGATAATTACCTAGAAGATAAATTAAGATATGTTCATTACTTATATGATAAAAACTTTACGGAAAAAGATGGGAAAAGAGGAAAAAAAGTAAAGAAAATGGAAAAGTACATAGTTCAAGTACATATAAACAATTTTGATTGTTGTGAAAAAGAAGTAGATTATATCTATTTAAAAAATCAACAAGGAAGTAAAGCTACTCCCAAAATCAAAATTGTTATTTACAACCTTGTAAAATTAAAAGAAAAATATTATAATAATTTTACATTAAGTAAATTAGAAAAGTTACTATTGCTATTGAAATTAAGTGTCGATTTAGAAGTATTAAAAAAATTTATTGAGGAGGATGAATTTATGAGCAAATTGGAAAAAGAAAAAAAATTTTTTGAAGATTTAATGGAAGGCTTTTATAAAGAGTTCGATTATGATAAGGAACTTGAACAAAAAAGAATAGCCGAAGTAAGGACAGCTCATGCTGATGGCTTAGAGGAAGGAAAAAATTTGGGCTTAAAGGAAGGTATTACTCGTGGTATTAGTCAAGGACAATACAAAGAAAAAAGAAATGTAGTCAATAATATGATAAAAATGGCTTATCCTAAAGAAGCAATATTAAAAGTAGCGGGAATAAATGCTGAAGAATATGATAAATTAGTTACTACATAATTTAATATTTATAAAACTTTAAGAGTTATCTTATGCGTAAGGTGATTCTTTTTATAAGTTAATGATATTAATTAAATACGAGGGAGTGATAGTCGTATGACAAAAGAGGAAAAAGAAAAATTATATTTTTATCAAGTTATGGACGAGTTTAATAAAGAGTTTGATTATGATAAGGAACTTGAACAAAAAAGAATAGCCGAAGTAAGGACAGCTCATGCTGATGGCTTAGAGGAAGGTATTACTCGTGGTATTAGTCAAGGACAATACAAAGAAAAAAGAAAAGTAGTCAATAATATGATAAAAATGGCTTTACCTAAAGAAACAATATTAAAAGCAACAGGAATAAATGCCGAAGAATATGATAAATTAGTTACTACATAATTTAATATTTATAAAACTTTAAGAGTTATCTTATACGTAAGATGATTCTTTTTTAATTTTTCATAAGTTAAAGTAATGCATATGTTTATTTGCCACTTAATTGTTGGGTTATGGTGAAATAGGTATAGTTATTTAGAATTGATAAAAAAGCAACAAAATGCTTTTTTTTCTTAATTTGGGGTGATATAATTTTAATAAGGAGGTAGAGTGATGAAAAAAATGCTAGAAAAACATGGTAAAGTAAGACTTATCAGTGGATTAGTTGCAATATTAAGTATAGTACTATTTATAATTGCA
This sequence comes from uncultured Bacilli bacterium, assembly GCA_947589675.1. Classification (GTDB taxonomy): domain Bacteria; phylum Bacillota_I; class Bacilli_A; order RF39; family UBA660; genus Onthocola_B. Next base: position 4,258 of record CANQCI010000036.1, read on the forward strand.
GCCTTTATGAGTGATAAAGTTAAATTAGTAATGGATGTTATTGGCTTTTTATTATTAACAGGCTCTGGCTTAGTTTATGTTTATAAAACTGATGAACATCGTTTAGCTAAAATGCTTTTATTCTTAACCCTAGAAGCTTTATTAATGACTTGGATTTTCCCTTATGGTTATTTTCAAGGCATCGATTTTTATGATTATGGTATGAATCGCGTTGGCGTTACTGATTTAGGTTATATTTTATATAATATTATAGCTTTTACAGTCGATAAATTAATTTATTTATTAGTTGTTGCCGGCTTCTATGGCGTTTTATCAAAGGTTAGTGGTTATCAAAAATTAGTATCTAGTATAGCCCAAAAGTTAAAGAAACATCCGATGGTAACTTCAATTGTTATTTCCTTAATAATAGTTGTTCTTACCTCATTAGTTTCCTCAGCTTATGTATTATTAATATTTGTTCCATTCTTTATGGCCATTTTGTTAAATATGAAACTTGATAAATTAACAACTTTTGCTGTAACTTTTGGTTCAGTATTAATTGGTATTTTAGGAGCTACTTTTGGAACAGAAGCCTATACTAATTTTAGCTATTACTTAGGCATCGAAATGACAGATGGCATAGTTTATCGGGTAATTATCGCAGTTGTTGCTTTTATTCTTTATTCATTCTTCATTTGCATGCGGCTTAAAAAAGTATTAAAGCAAAAAAGCAGTGAAAAACCAGAAGAGGCAATTGAAGAAATTGCTTATGCTGTCGAACCAACCCGTAAAAGTGTGCATATTGTGCCAGCCTTAATTATTATGTTACTTGTGTTTGTTCTTACAATTCTAGGATTTATATCTTGGAGTGATAATTTCAATATTACAGTATTTACTAAATTCCATGAATGGCTAACAGGCCTAAAAATAGGAAAAGATTTCACTATTTTTGCTTATTTACTTGGTAGTCAAGCCGCTGAATTTGGAACATTTAATTTAAGAACAATTACCATAGTATTAGTCTTAGCTAGTATTTTAATGGCCTTATTATATCGAGTTAAATTAAATGATTACATTGATAATTTCTATAAGGGAATTAAAAAAATGTTTAAACCAATTCTATATTTTATGGCTGTTTATGGTGTATTTGTGGCTTGTTATTTATCCCCATTTATTCCAACAATTACGAACTGGGCTTTAAATTTAACAAGTAACTTTAATCCTTACATAACAACTGTTTTAGCGTTTGTATCTTCATTATTCCATGCTGATTTTGGTTATACTGCTTATAGTGTGGGTGGATACTTATCGGCGGCTTATGCCGACAGTTTGAGTATTGTAAGTACAATTTACTTTGCAATGTATGGCATTGTGCAAATTATGGCACCAACAAGTGCAATATTAGTTCTTGGTTTAAATCTAATGAAAATAGATTATAAATCATGGTTAAAATTTATATGGCTTTTTGTAGTTGGCATGGTAGTCATTCTGTTAGTACTATTTACAGTAATAACTTATATTTAAAAATTTCGCTTTAGGGCGGAATTTTTTGTATAAAAAAAACAAAAATTACGCATTATTAACATATAATTAACAGGAGGACTCTATGTTTGATAAATATAATTTAAATGTTAGTAAGATTTTTAAAAAAGCTGAGGATGAAATGTTAGCTTTAAAACATCCTTATGTAGGAACTGAGCATTTAATGTTAGTATTATTAAAAATGCCCAAGATAAAAAATATATGTGCGGAGTTTTCTTTAACTTATGATTTATTTCTACAAGAATTAAAGAATATCATGGGAAATGCCAAAAAACAAAATACCACGGTATTATATACCCCTTTATTAAAAAGGGTTATAACAACCGCTTTAGATGAAGCTAGTAGTGAAAAAGAAGAGTTAGATGAAATTTATTTACTTAGAGCTATAATAGATGAAGGTGAAGGAATAGCCATTCGGATTATGTATAGTTTAGGAATAAATTTAGAGGAATTATATAAAAAATTAATAACGAAAAAAAGAATCAAAAATCAAAAGAAGTTAGAAATTTTAGAAGTTGGTAAACCTTTTAAAGACCTTATTGATTTAAGTGATAAAGTCGTTGGAAGAGAAAAAGAAATTGAGTTATTAATAGAAACTTTAATTAGAAAAAATAAAAATAATCCTTTGCTAATTGGTGAAGCTGGAGTTGGTAAAACAGCGATTGTTGAAGAATTAGAGCGAAGAATTAGGAAAGGTAATGTTCCTGATATTTTAAAAGATTACGAAATTATTTCTTTAGAATTAGGAGCTTTAGTGGCTGGGACTAAATATCGGGGCGAATTTGAAGAAAAATTAACAAAAATAATAAAAGAATTGGAAGAAAATCCGAAATATATTGTTTTTATTGATGAAATTCATTCCATTGTAAATGCTGGTGGGGCAGAAGGGGCTATTAATGCTAGTGATATCCTAAAGCCTTATTTAGCTCGGGGAAAAATTAAGGTTATTGGTGCCACCACCAGTGAAGAATATCGCCAAACTATTTTAAAAGATAAAGCTTTAATGCGGCGATTTGAAGTAATAAAAGTTTTAGAACCCGATAAATTTGCCACAATGGATATTTTAAATAAAGTTAAGAGTAATTATGAAAAACATTATCAAATTAAGATAACCAAAAATAATATAAAAGATATCGTGGATTATAGTATTCGTTATTTACATGATCGGCATAACCCTGATAAAGCATTAGATATCTTAGATTCAGTTTGTGCAATGGTTAATGTTAAAAATAATTATTTTCAGGATATATATATGTTAAATCAGAAAATTAATACAGAAATAGAGAAAAAAGAACAATATGTTAAAGAAAATAAATTTGAAGAAGCAAGTATTAGTGAAACGAAAATTATTAAGTGGCAAAAAAAATTAACTAGTAAAAAGACTAGTAAAAAGAGAATAAGTAAGGAAGATATTGAAAAATTATTAAGCAAGAAATGTAATATTCCTTTATTGGTTGAAAAAGAAAAAATAGTTAATAAGTTAAATAAAGAAATTTATCAAAAAGTATTAGGACAAGATGAAGCTTTAAAAAGAATTATTGAAGAATTTGCTAATCATATTAATAATGAAAAAAGGCCTTTGTCCGTACTTTTGACAGGGAAAACAGGAGTTGGTAAAACTTTAACAATTAAAAGTTTAGCTAGTATTTTAAAAATGAATTTAATTAGATTAGATATGAGTGAATATAATTTGGATATTGCTGTTAATCGGTTAATTGGAGCGTCCGCCGGTTATGTGGGATATAATGATGAGGCTATCTTTAATAAAGTTAAGATGTATCCATATTCCATTATTTTAGTTGATGAAGTTGAAAAAGCAAGTCCGGCAGTTTTAAATTTATTTTTACAAATATTAGATGAAGGTTTTATAACGAATAATCGGGGGGAATTAATTGATTTTAAAAATACCTTTATTTTTATGACTAGTAATGTCACTGGACATAAAAAGATTGGTTTTAATGAATGTAGCAATGAATATACGGAAAGCTTTAGTCCTGAGTTTTTAGCTCGACTTGATGCCGTGATTAATTTTAAAGATATTGATAAAATGACAGTTATTGATTATTTAAAGAAAAATGGCATCGAAGATTTAAGTTTAATTGAGAAAATAAATTATCAAAAATATGGTTTAAGAGAAGGAAAAAAAGTAATGGAAAAGTATTTATTAAAGATTAAGAGCTAGGCTCTTTTTTCTTTTGGCATTTTTCTTTGAGCTTCATCATATAGTTAAGTGGGAGGACAAGCAATGGGACTAACGGACTTAGAAGTAGAAAAAAGTAGAAATGAATTTGGTTCTAATGAAATAACTAAAGGAAAAAGAAATACTTTTGGCAGGCTTTTAATCGAATCATTGGGCGATCCAATTATTAAAATTCTTTTAATTGCTTTAGCTATCAAGATTGTGGTTTTATTTCGCAATTTTGATTGGTATGAAACAATTGGTATTTTAATTGCTATCTTTTTAGCTTCTTTTATTTCTTCAATTTCCGAGTATGGCTCAGAAAAAGCCTTTATAAGATTACAAGAAGAAAGTGATAAAACGTTAGTAAAAGTAAAAAGAAATAATAAAATTAAGGAAATTCCTTTAGGGGAAGTAGTGGTAAATGATTTAGTACTTCTAAGTAGCGGGGATAAAGTACCTGCCGATGGCTATTTAATTAAGGGTTCAATAAGTGTCGATGAATCGGCGTTAAATGGGGAAAGTAAAGAAATAAAAAAGGAAAGTACTTATAGTTTAGAAGTTAATAATAAAAATAAAGTGTATCGTGGTTCTGTGGTTACCATGGGAGAAGCTTTAATGAAAGTAATAGTCGTTGGCGATAAAACTATTTATGGTAAAATATCGCAAGAATTACAAGAAAAAGTTCCCGAAAGTCCTCTTAAAAGTAAACTACGGGGGTTAGCAAAAACGATTAGTCGCATTGGCTATATCGGGGCGATACTCGCATCCTGTTCGTATTTGTTTTCGGTAATTGTTTTAGATAATCATTTCGATGTCGATCTAATTAAAGCGACTCTTAGTAATTTTCCCGTGATGTTTAATCATTTACTATATGCTTTAACTTTATCCGTTACGATTATTGTGGTGGCGGTTCCTGAGGGACTACCGATGATGATAACTTTAGTATTATCAAGTAATATGAAAAAAATGTTAAAAGATAAAGTGTTAGTCCGTAAACTAGTGGGAATAGAAACAGCAGGAAGTTTAAATGTTTTACTAACGGATAAAACCGGAACCCTTACCAAGGGGATTTTACAAGTTAGTGAATTTGTTAGTGCCGATAATCATCTTTTTAAAAATATTACGGAATTAAAAAAGTATCCTACTTTATTTAATTATGTTAGTACTAATATTTTTTATAATACTTCTAGTAATTATAATGATAAACAAGTAATTGGTGGTAATGCCACTGAGAAAGCTCTTTTTTATTTTTTAGATAATGAACTAGTTAGTAAAAAAAGTATTATAAAAAAAGAACCTTTTGATAGTAGTCGGAAGTTTAGTACTGTAACTTTAAGTGATGGACTTATTTATGTAAAGGGAGCAAAAGAAGTTATTTTACCGAAGTGCCAGAAATATCTTAATTGCAATGGCCGGGTCGAAAATTTAATTAATAAAAATATAATTGAATTAAAAATTGCGAACTTTACCAAAAATGCTGGGCGGGTATTAGTTTTTGCTTATGGAACTAGTTTAGATAATTTAACTTATTTGGGATTTGTTAATATAAAAGATGAATTAAGGGCTGAGGCACGTCCGGGGATTAGTTTAATTAAATCGGCAGGCATTCAGCCTATCATGATTACAGGGGATGCAAAAGATACTGCGATATCTATTGCTAAAGAGGTTGGTCTTTTAAAAAATTATCAAGATTTAGTTTTAACTAGTCAAGAACTAGCCCAGTTAAGTGATGAAGAAATTAAAAAGAAGCTTCCTCATTTAGTTGTAGTAGCTCGAGCTTTACCCCAAGATAAAAGTAGGCTAGTTAATATTATTGAAGATATGGATTTAGTGGTCGGAATGACTGGCGATGGCGTAAATGATGCTCCGGCATTAAAAAAAGCCAATGTTGGTTTTGCGATGGGAAGTGGCACAGAAGTAGCCAAAGAAGCCGCGGATATTGTTATATTAGATAATAATATTATTTCAATTAGTAAAGCTATTTTATATGGAAGAACAATTTTTAAAAGCATTCGGCGGTTTATTATTTATCAATTAACTGTTAATATGTGTGCTTTAGTTTTATCTATTCTTGGTTCTTTTATTGGGGTTTCAACCCCAATTACTATTGTCCAAATGTTATGGCTTAATATGATTATGGATACTTTTGCGGGCTTAGCTTTCTCATTTGAATCTCCCTTACCTGAATATATGGAAGAAAATCCCAAAGAAAAAGATATGCCTATTATGAATAAATATATGTATAGTCAAATCATTTGGAGTGGGGGTTATTCAGCTTTACTTTGTATGTTATTTTTAAAACTACCCATGATAAGGAATATTGTTCGGGTAGGAGAAAATAATAAATATTTAATGACCGCTTATTTTGCTTTATTTATTTTTTTAGGCATATTCAATGCTTTTAATGCTCGCACCGAAAGACTTAATGTTACAGCTAATTTATTAAAAAATAAAGTTTTTTTAGCTATATTTAGTTTTATTTTTATAGTCCAAATTTTTCTAATATATCATGGAGGAGACGTTTTTCGCACCTATGGTTTAACCATAAAAGAGCTAGCTTTTGTATTTGTTTTGGCTTTAAGTGTATTTCCTGTTGATATCTTAAGAAAATATCTTTTAAAGAAAAATAAAATTTATGTTGGCGTTTGATAGGAAAATGCGTAAAAAGTAATTGATTTTTGGTGATATTTATAATATAATTAAAATGCATTTAGAAATTTACGCCCATAGCTCAACTGGATAGAGCACTTGACTACGGATCAAGAGGTTGGGGGTTCGAATCCCTTTGGGCGTACCATTCTAGTGTGTTTTATCGAGAAGTAGCACAATTTGGTAGTGCACTTGGTTTGGGACCAAGGGGTTGCAGGTTCAAATCCTGTCTTCTCGACCATTTAGATAAAAAATTCCCGTCTTTGCGGGATTTTTTAATTCAAGACTTCGGTATAGGCTATTGTCAATCATTGACAAATTGTGGAGAAATAGTATTAAAAATAAAAAAGTAGTGATATAATTAATAACGTGAGGAATAAATGACATTAAAAAAAGAAGTAGAATTTAATATAATTGTTAATGATATATTGAAATGTGATGAATTTATTGATTTAAAGTATGAAATTCATCATGGGATTTCCCGTTTAGAACATTCTTTAAATGTAGCTAAACTTACATATTTGATGTGTAAATTTTTGCATATTAAGAAATTAGAAGAAACAACCAGAGCGGCTTTATTACATGATTTTTTTAAAGATAAAGAAGTTAAAAGTTTTCGCTTTTTAAATCATCCCGACTCAGCCATAAATAATGCTTCTCTTTATTTTCAAATAAATGATTTTCAAAAAAATATAATTGGAGCTCATATGTTTCCAGTTACAAAGGTTTTGCCTAAATATAAAGAAAGCTGGTTAGTATCATTATCTGATAAGATTATGGCTGTAAATGAATGCTTAAGATATAAAGTACCACTTACAATCGGGGCAACATTTCTCTTTTTTGTTAATTTTTGTATAATTCAAAGGTAAAAAAAGGTTTTTCAAACCTTTTTTTAATGATATAATATTCATATGTCCTAGTAACTCAGTAGGATAGAGTAACGACCTCCTAAGTCGTAAGTCGGCAGTTCGACTCTGCCCTAGGACGCCATTTTATTGCTGATTAATATCAGTTTTTTTGTGTCAAAATTGTGTAATATAATTTTTTTTGGGAAATTATAACTTTTCATATAAAAATAAATTTGTTATCATTAAGTTAGAAAATATGAAGGGTGATGTGTATGCAAAGTAAATTTTTAAAAATGTTGACGCTTACGACTTGTGCTTTTGGAATGATGTGTGGTGTTAAAGCGGCAAGTATGAATTGTGATGGAAGTGAAGTAGCCAAGGTTGATGATGCTTGTTATGCTACTTTAAATGATGCGGTTACTGATGCAACAGCTGGAAAGACTATCATTTTACAAAAGGATAGTGATATAGATAGTGGAACTTATGTTTATTTTAATAAAAATTTAGATGTTGATTTTAATAATCATACTGTAACTTTAAAAAATAATGTTAAAATGGGATTATTAATATATGGTAGTACGACTTTAAAAAATGGTAAATTAATAAATGAAGTTGATAATACTGGTTCAACAGCTATAACGTTGGCTAGTGCGGGAAAAGTTAAATTAGAAGGAATGGAAATCAGTGCTACTAAAGGTTCTGGGGTAAATATGTATCAAAATAATACGGAATTAACCGTTGATAAAGATACAGTAATTACAGCCTATGACAATGCGGCAATTGTTGCTTTCAGTGGATCTAATGGTAATACGGCATCACATCATAAATTAACTGTTGATGGTAAAGTTTATAATAAAGGAACTACTGGTCGTTATTCCGCAATCAATGGTAGTTATTATTCTAATACAACTTTGGATGTTACTATTGGCGAAAATGCGGTTGTTAGTAGTGATAAAGGTACTGGGCTACTTCAAATGGCTAATGGTGATGTAGTAATAAATGGTCAAGTATCTGGTTATGAAGGAGCCGTTGCCATTACTAGAGGAAACTTAACAGTTAATGAAGGGGCAACTCTTAGTGCCACAGGTGTTGGCGAAAAAACGGAATATGAACCAAGTGCAGCTGGTAAGTTATATGCTAATGGAGCAGCTATTTATGCTGAACCAGTTGATACTTTAAAAATAACTATAAATGGTGGTGATATTACTAGTAAACAAGGCTATGCCATTTCAGCTCCAGCTAATAACAATAAAAATAATAAATTAACAATGGAAATTACTGATGGTAATTTTGAAGGTAGTAAAGGTTCAATTGAATTTAATGAAATAACTGATGAACAATCAAAATTTATTAAAGGCGGAACTTTTGCTGATGATATTGACACAAAATTCTTAGCTGAAACTATGACTCAATCAGTATCTGGTAAAGTTGGTAAAGTTTATAAAATAACTAAAGAAAATACCGTGGGTGGAACATTTACTGTTAATGAAGATGCAGTTGTTGGCGAAGCTGTTACTTTAACAATTAGTCCAAGTGATGGATATGAAGTAGAAAAAATAGTTGTTAAAACCGCTGATGGAATGGAAATTCCCGTATCAGAAAATAATACTTTCGAAATGCCGGAAAGTGATGTAACTGTTTCAGTAATCTTTAAAACTATTACTGTTCAAAATAGTGATACGGTAATTGAAACTAATCCTGATACATTTGATAATGTTGTTACTTATGGAACAGTTATTGTCATTTCTTTAGGAGCAATAGCTATAGCTATTAAAAAGACTTTAAAAATATAATTTAGAAAACTATTGGGGAAAATCCAGTAGTTTTTTTGAGCCTTGTTTAAGACCTAAGAATATGTTATATTATAGGAACCAAAGGTGAGAAAAATGGAAAAATTTTCATTAATTAAAAGAGCAAGTATCCTAGGTATTCTAGGTAATACTTTTTTATTTATTATAAAAATCATTAGTGGTTTTATTTTTAAAAGTCAAGCTATGCTAGCTGATGCTTTTAATAGCTTTAGTGATATTTTTTCTTCTCTAATGACTTTTATTGGCAATAAGATTGCAAGTAAACCTAGTGATGAAGACCATAATCTTGGTCATGGTAAAGCAGAATATATCTACTCTTTATTTATTAGCATTATTATGTTTATCTTAGTTTTTAATATAGCTAAAGATGCTATTTATAGTTTATATACTAATCAAAGACTTCTTTTTTCATGGTTACTTGTTGGTATATGTATCCTAACTATTATAGTTAAATTAGGTTTGTATCTTTATACTAAAATGGTATTTAAACAAAGTGATAGTCTTTTAATTGAAGCTAATGCTATTGATCACCGTAACGATTGTCTTTTAACGTTATGTAATTTAATAGCTATTTTAGCTAGTTTAAAAAAGATTTATTTCTTAGATGGTTTAGTGGCTTTAGGAATATCCCTTTGGATATTTATTTCCGCTTTAAAAATATTTATTGCGAGTTATGATGTTTTAATGGATAAATCAATTGATGATGAAACTAAAAATAAAGTATTAGAATTAGTAAAGGGGTATAAAGAAATCAAGAAAATAAATCATTTTAATTCCACGCCAGTAGGGTACCGGTACCAAATATCTTTAACTATTTTTGTTGATGGTAATTTATCAACTTTTGCAAGTCATGAAATAGCCAATCGTTTAGAAAAAGAAATTATTGCTTCCATTAAAGAAATCTATTTAGTGGTTATTCATGTTAATCCGATATAATTCTTTTATAAATATGGATTTATGGCTAATAGGGGTAAGTAAATAAATTTCATTTTTAGTTCTAGTTAAGGCGACATAAAAAAGTCGTCGCTCTTCCGCATATTGAAAGTTATCATTACTTTTATTTAGAGAATCTAGTAAAGAATTAGGTTTAATTAAACTCGGAAATCCTAGGATGGTATTAGTTAAATTTAATAAAATTACCACATCACTTTCTAAACCTTTAGAAGAATGAATGGTTAAATAACGAAGTTCTTTATTTTGATAATAAAGAATTTTATTTTTAAAATAAATATTTTTGGTTAAAAAAGGCTCTATATCTTTTTGATATCGTCCAAGAATTAAAATATCTGGATATTTTAAGACTAATTTCTTTAATAATTTTTCTAAAGCTTTATTTTTATTTAGATAATATTTAATTATAATCGGTTTAGATAAATGTTTTAAACTAGTTAATTGTTTAGAAATTTGGTTAGGATTTTTTAAAATAAATTTAGTAGCAATATTAAGTAATTCTTGACTATTACGATAGGTAGTTTTTAATTTATATATTTTAGCATCAGGAATATAGGTGGTAAAATTAAGAAATAAATCAATATTACAACCAGAAAAGTGATAAATTGATTGATAATCATCACCAACTGCGAATATTTTTGCTTGATTTAATTTAAGTAATTTTTGAACTAAATTAAAGCGTAAAAAAGATGTATCTTGAAACTCATCAATAATAATTAATTTATATTTATAGGGTTTATCAAGTAAGTTAGTGGCTTTTAAAATTAAGTCATCAAAATCAACAGTATCTGTGGCTTTTAATTCTTGTTCATAAATATTAAAGATAATAATTATTAATTTAGTTAAGAAAGGGTTTTCTTTAGCAATATTATTTAAATCTAGTTTAGAACCAAGATTAGTTTTATATAAAGATATATAAGTAATAATCGTTTGTTGTAAATAATAATATTTTGAAGAATTTAAAAATGTTTGGTAATTAGCCTCATGATAATAATTTAATATTTCTTTTATTAAAGAGGGATTAGTTAAACTAAAAAAGAACTCCTTGGTTATATAATTAAGATTTATAGTCGTTAGTTTATAACTTTGGTTGTAATCTTTAATTATCTGGATTGCTAATTTATGAAAAGTTTTTATAGCAACTGGCTCTGTTATTTTACTTTGTAAATCAAGAGTACTTTGGTTAGTAAAAGATATAACTAAAATATCTTCGACTTTATAGATATTATTTTTAATTAGATAATTAATCTTTCCGACAATAGTAGTGGTTTTTCCCGTGCCAGCTCCCGCGATTAAAAGGCAATTATCTAAACATTTAATAGCTAGTTGTTGATATTTATCATAAGTAATTTTTTCTGTCTTCATGATGATTCCTTTATATTTAACAAGATAAAATTATCATAAATAGTTTTATTTTACAAGGGTATTTGTTATAATAATAGGGAGGCGAATGACGTGAATTTTAATGCAGAAATAGAAATTGATTTAGATAGATTAAAATATAATGTGAAAGTTTTAGTAGATACTTATGGTGATTATCAAGTTCATTTTGCTAATGTCAAGAATAAAGCTTTTGGCATGGGCTATGGTATAATTAATACTTTAGTTAATAATGGGATTAGTTATTTATATGTAAGTACTTTAGAAGAAGCAATGGAGTTAAGAAAGATAAATGAAAAGGTGAACATATTAGTTAATTTTATGGTAAATCCAGAGTATGTTTATGATGCGATAAATAATAATATTACCCTTACAATTAGTGATTTAAATAATTTAAAGGAAATTGCTAACTTAGATTTAACGGATACTTTAAATATTCATTTATTAATTGATAATGGGGCAAATAAGCTGGGGTTAAAGAATACTAAAGAAATTAATGAAGCTAAAGAAATAATTAAAGAAAATCCCAAGATTAATTTAGAAGGGGTTTATACTGAATTTACGACTTATGGGATAATTGATGAAAATTATTATGAAGCTTTTGGTAACTTTTTAAATTGTTTAAAGCCTTTGGAAGATTATAACTTAATTGTTCATGTTAATGAACCAATGATGTATCATAGGAAAAATAAAGTAATTAATGGCATCCGTTTTGATTTAAGTTTACTAGGAATTGAAGAAAATATTGATGATGATTTTATATCTAATATGAAAATGAAAAGTATTGATAAAAAATATTGTAATTTAGCTTTTCCGAATATTGATTTAGATTTAATCTTTTCGTTAAAAACTGAGGTTATTGCGATGAGTAAAGCCTTTAAAAATACTTTAATTGGGAGAAATTTTGTAACTAAAGAAGATACTCTTTTAGCAATTATTCCGATTGGTCATAAAGATGGGATAACTAAAGCGATTAAAACAGTTATAATAAATGGTAAAAATTATCCAGTCGTTGCGGATGCAATAGATTATTTAACAATTGCTGTTGATAATAGTGTCAGAATAAAAGATAAAGTAGAAATAATAAATCAAGATGTTGATATATATAATGTTATTGGGTCTTTAAAGACAAATCGCTTTTATTTAATGAGTATTTTAAATAATAATTTGGATAGAGTTTATATAAATGTGGAAGTTGGAAGCAATTTATTATAAAAAGGCAAAATTTCAAAGTAAATGCATCCCATAAAAGTCAAAGTAAATACGACTAATAGGGAAAGTAAAAAATCAAAA
>CANQCI010000037.1 GCA_947589675.1 uncultured Bacilli bacterium
ACCAATTTTTTATTGTATTTACTTTTCCATTTTATTTTCTTGTTTTCCTAGTTGTATTTACTATTCCAATTCACCAACCATTTTAAAGAATATTTGGAAGAGAAAGAAAACATAAAAGTTTCTTATAAATTTATTTATAATATCTTAACTAAAGAAGGTATTTTATCTCCTAAAGCTAGAAGGAAAACAAAAAGAGAATTTGCTAAACAAAAATTACTTCAAGAAAAGAAAATTAATTTAACATTGCCCGAAGAAGAAATAAGTGAAATTGTTAATCATGAAGTCGCTTTAGAAGATTCTCATCCTAGGTTAGAAAAATCTAAATACTTTGGTGAAATTATTGAACAAAATGGCTCTATTCACAAATGGTTTGGTGAAACTAAAACCTGTCTTCATCTAGCTATTGATAAAGCTACTTCTACTATTGTTGGAGCTTGGTTTGATAAACATGAAACTTTAAAAGGTTACTATCATGTTTTATATCAAATACTTACTAAGTATGGTATTCCTTATAAGTTTTTTACAGACAATAGAACTGTGTTTAATTATATGTCGTTAAATCCAGATAAAAGAACCAGTGAAAAAGATGTTTTGACTCAATATGGATATGCTTGTAAACAATTAGGTATTGATTTAGAAACCTCTTCTGTTTCTCAAGCTAAAGGATTAATTGAAAGGACTAATGGTACCTTTCAAGGACGGCTTGTTGCTGAATTAAGACTTAATAATATTAATACTATTGAAGAAGCTAATAAGTATCTTATTGATGTATTTGTTCCTAATTTCAATACTAAATTTGCTTTAGATTATACAAAATTTCCTTCTGTTTTCGAAACTTCTCCATCAGAAGAAGTTATTAATTATACACTTGCTGTTTTAACTCCAAGAAAAATTGATAATGGTAATTCCATAAAATTTTATAATGAATATTATCAGCCATATTTAGACAATGAACTTAAATGCTTTAGTCCTAAAACTCAATGTTTAGTTATTAAAGCTTTTGATGGTGAATTATTTGTTACTATTGATGAAAAGGTTTATGAATTAAAAAAATTACAAAGAAATTCATCCGTTTCTAAAGAATTAGATGTAGCAAATGAAGTTAATGAAATTAAAGAAAAGAATAAATATATTCCTCCTATGTCACATCCATGGAAACTTGCTTCATTTAAAAAGCAAATGCAAAAAGCACATTATAAACACAAATATGCTTAAGTTTATTGCAAACAAAAACGAGAAAATTTTTCCCGTTAATGTTTTGAAAAATTTGAGACATTTTCAAAAACTATTGACATAGTTTCATCAGCACTTTAGTTGATTAGAGACAATTTTTTTAAAAATTTGCATTTTTTGCCATTTTGTCCACAATATAACCTAAATTAGGTTATACTCCTAAGTATACTTTAAAGGAAAATTTTCCAAATTAATATTAGTGAAGAAGTATGACTAAAGTATTAAAAGTAGAAATTTCTAATCCCCAAAAAATAATTTATCATAATCCCAAAATAACTAAATTAGATATTGTTAATTATTACAAATTAGTAAGCCGCCGCCTGATGCCTTTTTTAGAAAACCGTTTAATAAGTGTCATTCGTTGCCCGAGTGGAAATTATAAAGATAAATTTTTTAAAAAACATTTGGAAACATCTAATCAAGATTTAGGACAAGTTATTTTAAAAAATAGTAAAGATCTTAAAAAAGATTATTACTTTATTAAAAATCCTCAAGGTTTAATTAAAGAAGTTCAAATGAATAGTTTTGAATTTCACCTTTGGGGAAGTCAAGTGGATAACTTAAATAATCCTAATTTAATGGTTTTTGATTTAGATCCTGATTCTCAAGTTAATCTAACAAGGCTAAGACAAGGTGTTAAAGACTTAAAAATGATTTTAGATAAACTACATTTAAAAAGTTATCTTAAAACTAGTGGAGGCAAAGGTTATCATGTTGTTGTCTTTTTTAAAAATAAAATGACTTGGACGAAATTTCGGAATACTGCCAAAAATATTGCTATTTTAATGGAGCAAACTTGGCCAGATAAATACACTAGTAACATTCGTTTAAAAAATCGGCATAATAAAATTTTTATCGACTGGCTAAGAAACACCCGAGGTTCTACGAGTGTTGCTCCCTACTCAATTAGACTCCGGGATAAATGCCGTGTATCCATGCCTATTGCTTGGCATGAACTAGATAAAGTTAAGCCTGATGATATCACTATTTCTGATGCCTTAAAAAGACTCAAGAAAAAAAATCCTTGGCAAGGATTCTTTCATTAAAGATTTCTTAACTCCGTAATATTTTGCACATCAAGTCTTCTTAAACTATCGGTATATTTCCTAATATATGTCTTATTGATGGGTACTAAATAACTTTTAGTATCTTCTTTTATTTTTAAATAATTAGCTGTTACCCCTTTTAATATTTCTTCTACTACCCCAAGTAGTTTATTTTCATAATATACATTTGCTCCCAATAATTCATCTAACAAATATTCATCATTTTTTAAATGAAGATCACTTTTTTGAACAAATACTTTATTACCAACTAAAAAAAGAACATCGTTAATATCATTATAATCATTTAATTTAATTAAAACATATTGTTTATGCAACCGATAACTTGTTAATTTATAAACTAAACCGTTAATATAAAAATTAAAATTCTTTTGTAAAACTTTATCTAAATAAAGAAAATCACTTAAAAGTTTTAATTCCCCTTTTATTCCATGCGTACTCACAATTTTACCAATTTCAATTTGTTCCATGATAAACCTCATACATTAAAATACTCGCAGCTACTCCGACATTTAAGCTTTCACAAGCAGGCATCATTTTAATATAGACCAAACCATCACATAAATCTTTTACTTCTTTATCAAGCCCTTGTCCTTCACTCCCCATTACTAAAGCGATTTTATTTTTATTAATATTCTTTATATCTTGACCACCCCGAACATCAGTTCCCCAGATTGTATAACCTTGCCTTTTAAGCTCGGGAATAATTTCACCTAAATTAGCCCGCAATACATTGGTATTAAAAAGCATCCCTTCGGTTGCCCGAATAACTTTATCATTATATAAATCAACTGTGTTACTACTTAAAATAAGTGTGGCAAAATTAAAAGCTTGGGAAGAACGAATAATTGTCCCCAAATTACCAGGGTCTTGAATCCCATCTAATATTAAAACATTACCCTTTATTTCCTTAGGTTCTTGAAACCGCACAACCGCAGCATTAGCACAAACACTTTTTTGGGTACTAATCTTTTGCATTATTTCCTTGGTAACATAATAATCAGCTAATTTATTAGTATAACTAATAGTTTCCACTATTAATCCCCGCTTTTGAGCTTCATTAATTAAATGATCACCTTCAATTAAAAAAACTTGCAAGGCATCCCGAACTTTTTTATTTTGCAATGATACCCAATATTTAACCTTGGCATTTTTTAAACTTGTAATTACCATTTTTACTCCTTAAGTCTTTGCCGAGCTTCTTTATACTTGGGAAAAGCTTGACTTACTAAGCTCCAAAAAGCTTTACTATGATTAGGTTCAAAAAAATGACATAATTCATGAATAATAACATATTCTAATAAATCAACATCTTTTTTGATTAATTCCGTATTTAAAGTTATTTGTTTAGTCTTAGTATTACAAACACCCCATCTAGTTTTCATAAATCTTGTTTTCCAAGTAAACTCCGGCAAGGTCGAAAAACACCGTTTACACAAACTAATTTCTTCTTCATATACTTTATTAATCATCTTTTTTGTATACTCATCCAAAACCTCTAAAGAGGGAGTTAATACTTCACTAGCGGTAAACTTTACTTCTTCTATATCAGCTTCAATTTTAATATAATATTTTTTTCCTAAATATTTATAAATATTTATATCTTCCCTATTTTCTTCCCTTTTTTCATACATCTTTAAAATAGCTTTTTCATTTTCTTTTAAATATTTTAAAATCGTGTGTTGGGTCATATAAATTGGAGCATAAATATATAACTTTAAATCTTCTTTAACCCGAAAATAAAGATTTTTATTTTTTTTGCGAATTATTTCATAAGTAATTTTTTGCCCATTACTTGCTTCGTATATCATCTTTTAAAAGATCCCTTATTTCTTCTAAAGCTTTTAATTCTGGACTCTTTTCTGGTTTCTTTTCTTCTTCTTTTTTCGCTTTAATATGTGTTAATTTATTAATAAACTTAACTAAAATAAATAGGCAAAAAGCGACAATTAAAAAGTCAATAATACTTTGAATAAATGCCCCATACATAATTTTAGTATCTTTAAAAGTTATAGCTAAATTAGAAAAATCAACACCACCTAAAATTAAACCAATAATCGGCGTAAATATATTATTAACTAAACTAGTAACAATGGATGAAAAAGCACCCCCAACAATGACCCCAACAGCCATATCTAACACATTACCCCGAGCAATAAATTTCCGAAATTCTTTAATCATTCTACTACACCTTCCTAGAACTTATTTTAACATGGATTTAATTATAATTAAACTAAAATCTACTTTTTTATGATAATAGCAGTCCCTCTTCGTTTTTATCCCTCATCATTTTCCTATATTCCGCATTCGAAAACTTACCAAGAACCCCCACCTCCGCCACCAGAACCCCCTCCGGCGGAACCTCCTCTTGATGAACTACTCCTTATGTCAATATCAATATTCTCGGAATAATTGCTAATCATAGCCCTATTTGCTTCCGTCATAGCATTAGTAATAAATTTTTCAAAGTTTTCCATCGTAAAACTGTTGGTATCATTATACCAATCTGGAGCCTCAGTAACTATGGTTTCAAAATTTTTAATCCATTTATCAGAAACATCTAAAACATAAGCATAAGGCAATATATCATAGAAATAAGTTGGTTTTTCATCAACCATTCTTTCCAACTTTTCTAATTCAACTGTTTCAAGAAAATTTTTAAAGCCTCGTAATTTTGCTAACATTTCTAAGCCATATGGGGTTCTTTTTGGTAAAAATTTTAATATAACCGACATCCCAATTATACAAATAATACCAACCAAATAAATCAGTAAATAATTTGGTATTTGAAGAAGTAAAGAAGGCATTAAAGTAAACCAAGCAAAAATTCCATTAAAACTATAAAGAACACTAAGTAATTTAAGCTTGGCTGAATATTTTTCAGGAATTTTTAAATTAAAAACTAAAATAAGACTTATTTCAGGAACTAGTAAGCCTAAAAATAAAAGAAAAAAATCACCTTTATATAACATAAACTTTGGTATAGTTATTAAACTATAAGCTATAATCATTAAAGCTACAATAAAAAGACTTATTCCCGTATTTTTGGTTATAAAAATTTTTTCTTTATTTTTTTTATCATTAATATTTTTTAGTATTTTATCCTTAACCTTATAGAACCTATTCTCTAAATTTGTTAAAGTTACTTTATTTTTGCTCTTAAATAAACCCTTTAAAAACAATTCTTCATTAACATCATTCCCTGAATAATCTCTTAATTTAATCAAATAAAAGCCTGTTTTATTTCTAAACTCTTCTATTTTTATATAGCCTTGATTAGCTAAATATATTAATAAAGAAATAACATCTTTACTCTTCGCTTCCCCCTTATAAATAAAGCCTGCTTCCAAGCTATTTAGACCATCAGGAGGATAAAATTCCACCGTTTCTGTCAATATTTCATCATGACCATATTTATACCACAAACCAAAGGCTATTCCTAAAAAAATAAGAAGAACAAATAGCATAACATAATCCCCAGAACTAGAGTTTAAGCGAGCATCAACAAAATAATTATTATTAAGCTCGCATCTTAATTTTAAAGCTTGATATTCTTTAAGAATACCATCATAGCTTCCTGTTATTTCCAAACCATTAACATTATATTTAATATGATTATCATTTGTAGTCCCATTTATTCCTGAGGCAAATGTTAACTTACTTGCCAAAAATGCTTTTGGCATAGTTATTTTAAAAGTTATATTACCAATTAAAGTTTTCCATTCATTAACAATAATATTAAAAGATAATATATCATAATCCTTAATTCTATCTTTCCCTAAATTATACGTATATTTTATTACAAAAGTTTCTTCTCCCTCAAACATGGACTTTGAATTTCCAATTATTATTTTATATTTCTCATTTTCTATTGAAGTTGTATATTCTTTATTTACTTGCACATTGGTAACTTGAGTTAAATTAGTATCCATAGTACCGTCTAATTTTTTTACTGAATTGGTTAAAGGAATTATTTGGGTAATTCCTGACATGGGAATATTAAAATAAGCTGTGATAGTTTCAGTTATATCTAATGTATTATTTTCATTAACTAAAATATTTACATCATATTTATCTATTACATAATCATAAGAACTATATTTATAATTTTTACTTGGAGTAGTCAAAAACTCATCCTCTTCTTTGAAAGGAATACTGTCTTTAGTATTAATTACTAAACGATAATAATAAATCTCACTAAGACTATGACCATGTAAAATACTTAAATTAGACATTTGATTAAAATTATTTATTCCCTCAAGTACAATTTGCCTATCTAAACTTTGAGCAATTAAATTGTAATTTTTATCATAATAATATACCGTGATTATACAATTTATTTTTTCCTTAGAATTATTATTAACCATGCCACTTAAGCCAAAAGCTTGATTCGAAGTCAAAGAATAATCTTTAAAACTGATATCATAAAAAGATAAATCTCCAACTATTATATCTTCCTGTGACATATTAATACTTATATAAGATGTTTGCTCCGATATCGCCCAAATATTTTTAGGATAGATAAATACTAAAGATAGTATAATTAAAACCAATAATGATAATCTTTTAATAATTTTTTTCATTTATTAAACCTTCAATTTAATTTTATTTTTATATTTTCCCTTTCCTGATTACTTACTTCAAACATTGGTTTTACTTTATAACCAAATAATTTAGCAATTATAAAACTCGGAAACATTTCTACTTTATTATTATAAATTCGCACTGTCCCATTATAATATTTCCGTGAATTAGCTATATCCTCTTCTACTTTGGATAATTCTTTACTTAAATCTTTAAAGTTTTCACTAGCTTGCAACTCAGGGTAAGCCTCTGCTAAAGCCATAAGCTCACCTACCCTTTTATTTAACTCTTCATTCGTATTAATTTTTTCATTATTATTCATTTTATCATAATTATTATTTCTTAATAAAACTATTTTTTTTAAAGTTTCTTATTCATGTTTAGCATAACCTTTTACCGTTTCTACTATATTAGGAATTAAATCCCATCTTTTTTTTAAGTAAACATCCATTGTCTCAAAAGCTTCTTTAACTCTATTATTTATTTTATCTAAACTATTATATATAGCTAAAATAAAAATTAAAATTAGAACAATTATCCCGATAATTATATATTTAACCATGTCTTTCACTCCTCGATTATAATTGTATCATAAAAACTTCATAATAAAAACCTAGAACATTTAAAAGTCCTAGGAAGTTTATTTAATGCATAGCATAAGAATCATAGAGAACATATTCATTTGGTTCATAAACTGTTCCAGTAAACCATATTTCATTAGAATCTAAATCTCTTATTAAGAATAAATAAGGTTTATCAAAAGTTAAATCAACATATTCAACTGGTACATCATACAAGTAATCAAAATAATCAGTATCATTTAAAGTTGACATTCCTAACTCAGGAGCCAGAATTGTTGCTGCTGTTGCTTTTATGCCATCAACCCTAAATTCTAATGAGGCTTTATGCTCTGCGGAATTAATAAAGGCGGGACTATTAGTTAATTTCGATAAGTCAGCTTTATTTTCTAAAAAAACATCTTTAATCCCTAAATCTTTTAAATCTTTGATTAAATCTAATTGATAATCAAAATTAAACAAAGGCATAAGTCCATCTATTTCGGTAATTACTCCTTCTTTAAAGTTATCTAATTCTATCGATTTTAACTCACTAATAATCTCACTTACTTTCTTAGCATCAATATCTTTAATATAGTTATCAAGTTCTTCTTTTATAGGCATTATACCTACATATTGAAGAGTTATACCATTATATTTTTTTAAATTCTTCGCAAATACCTTTACATTATCATCAACATAAAATTCAAAATCAGTAGAATTACTTACATTTTTATAACTAGAATTTATCTCTTCAATATATTTATCCATATATTTATTAACTTCATCATCACTAACCGTAGTATAATCCTCTTCTTCAATTAACCATTTCCGATATTCTTCTCCAACAGTTTTTCTTATATTTGCTTCACCTAAGGTATTAACAATATCATATTTATTAATGGTAGCTGAAAAATCTGCTGCTTGCACATCTTTAGTAACCTTTTCAAATTTTAGTTTTCTATAATCTTCATCACTTAAAGAACCAACATCCCTATAATAACTTTCATGAGGATAAGAAATAAAATAATATTCTTCTTTTGGCTTGATAGTATTAACCCATTCCATATCCAAAGCTAAAGTATTAACCAGAATAAAATCTTCATCTTTGACATCATTAAATAAATTATTAACTAAATTAAATGTTTTATCACTAACCCATTTATTAAGATTATCAGGACTTATAAAAGAATCATATATAACACTGGCATTAAATTTACTACTAAGATTATTTAAATAACTAGATTTAATACTATCTTTATAATTATTTTTAATAAACAAAGCATTAGCAAAAGACATATTCCCACTATTAATATATTTTTTAGGTTTATAATCACCAATTACACTAGTTAATTGGTTCTTAGAACTACCATTAGCCCCTTCTTCTAACATTAAAAGAGCATATTTAATAGAAAGAGGACTATAAACTTTATTTACTTTGGTATTTTCCAGTTGTAAAAATTTTAAATCAAAATTATCAATTCCATTCCCTTGAATACGATTTTCTGCCATCGTATCCATAATATCCGTATTATTTTCTTTATCTTCTTCTTTATTTATTACTTTATCTTCTTTAGCAAAATAATCAGCAATTTGGGGACCAGCCAAACAAACTCCTAATCCCAAAATTACCGCAATTATAAAAACACCAACCACTGCTATATTCTTTTTATTCATTTGTACCACACCTTTTTATATTCAAATAATATATATCATAAAATTTCTTTAAGTACAACTATATTGTTATATTAATGAAAAGGCATCATACCTATTTTATCCTAAAATATAGAACAAAATCGAGCGAGCTAAAGGAGAACAATCTTGGAAATTTTTTATTTTAAATCTATTTAATATGGATAATAAAACTGACTCATCCTCAGAATCAATCTTACTATCATCAACATAAATTACGATATAATCTATTGATATATGAGCATCATACCCACCAAAATTGTCTAAACCACAATCCCATAGTAAATAATCTTCTTCGTAACAGCCTTTATTAAATACACTAAACTCACCATTAATTAAAAAGCCCCCATAACTACTATGATATTTTTCATAATCATCAACCATTTCAATTTTAAATTTATCCGATAACATATCTTTTATATTCTCATCATATATTGAATAAAAAGAAATTGGTGCATCTGTTACTTTTTCAAATTCTTTTAAAGCTTTATAAATGTTTTCTTTAGTAAATGCTTCTTTTTTTAAAGTATATTTATAACCGTTATCTAAATCTAAACAATCATATATATCCAAACAAACATACTTGGCTAATTTCCTTTGCAATTTCTTTAATCTCTTTTTATCAAAGCCTTCTTCTTCACTATATACCCTAATATTTGCTGGTATCCCAGCGGCTAAATATCTACCCATGTAAATCACTCCTTCAAAATAGCTAAACCAATATTAACATATTGTAAACTTAAAACTTATTATTTATTCCAAATTAGATTATCAAACACAAAAAAACTCCACCATAATGATGAAGTTTTTCTAACATTTTCGACCGGGATTATTTATTACTCGCTAGCCACCCGGAAGCGAGAAACATTGTCGCCTAGGATTACTTATTACTCGCTAGCCACCTAGAAGCGAGAAACATTTTCACTTTATCAAGTGCAATACCAATATACTATGTTTTTCTGAAAATATCAACAAAAAAAACTCCACCATGTGATGAAGTTTTTCAAAAATTTTCGACCAGGATCATTTATTAGTCGCACCACCTGGAAGCGAAAAACATTGTCGACCGAGATCATTTATTAGTCGCACCACTCGGAAGCGAAAAACATTTTCACTTTTTCAAGTGCAATATTAATATACTATGTTTTTCTAAAAATAGCAAATATATTTAGTCTATAACTTATTTATTATTTTTTTCCATAATTGCTGCTCTAGCTGCTGCTAATCTAGCAATAGGAACTCTAAATGGACTACAAGAAACATAATTAAATCCAAGTTTATTACAAAATTCGATACTTGATGGATCGCCACCATGTTCCCCACAGATTCCTAAGGAAATCTTTTTATTTACTTTACGAGCTTTAGTTGTCGCAATTTCCATTAATTGTCCAACCCCATTTTGATCTAAACGAGCAAATGGATCAGATTCAAATATTCCTTTAGAATAATAAGCATCTAAGAATTTACCAGCATCATCTCTTGAGAAGCCAAAAGTCATTTGCGTTAAATCATTTGTACCAAATGAGAAGAAATCAGCTTCTTTAGCCATTTCATCAGCAAGTAAAGCGGCTCTCGGAATTTCAATCATGGTTCCTACTTCATAAGTTAATTTAACTTTAGCCTTTTTAATTAATTCATCAGCTGTTTCAACCACAATTTTTTTGACATACTTAAGTTCATTTATATCACCTACTAAAGGAATCATAATTTCTGGTTTTATTTCTTTACCTTTTTTACTTACATTAATCGCAGCTTCAATTACTGCCCGAGTTTGCATTTTCGCAATTTCAGGATAAGTAATAGCCAGACGACAACCACGATGTCCCATCATAGGATTAAATTCTTTTAAAGAATCAATAATTTCCGTTAATTCATTAACTGTTTTTCCTAAATCTTTAGCTAGTTCACTTATTTCTTCTTTGGTTTTTGGTAAAAACTCATGAAGTGGTGGATCTAGATAACGAATAATTACTGGATATGGAGCCATAGCTTCAAATAAACCTTCAAAGTCTTCTCTTTGATATGGTAATATTAATTCTAAAGCTTTTTCTCTTTCTTCCACCGTTGTCGCACATATCATTTTGCGGAAATTGAAAATCCGATTTTTTTCAAAAAACATATGTTCTGTCCGACATAACCCAATACCTTCAGCTCCAAAAGTGCGAGCTTGTAAAGCATCTTTTGGCGTATCAGCATTAGTTCTAATTTTTAAAGTTCTAATTTCATCAGCCCAACCCATGAAGGTTTTAAAGTCCCCAGAAATAGAAGCTTCAACCATTTCTAATTTACCATCATATACTTCCCCGGTTGTCCCATTTATAGAAATATATTCGCCTTGTTTATATACTTTACCATCTTTAGTTTTAAGAGTTTTCTTCTTTTCATCAATCGTAAAGTCGGATGCCCCACTGACACAGCAAATTCCCATGCCTCTGGCAACAACAGCCGCATGACTAGTCATACCACCCCGAATAGTTAAAACACCTTTACTAGAGTTCATTCCTTCGATATCTTCTGGAGATGTTTCTAGGCGAACTAATATAGCATCTTCGCCATTCTTTTTCGCTTCGATAACATCTTTAGCTTCAAAATAAATTTTACCAGTCCCAGCTCCAGGAGATGCGGCTAAGCCCTTACCAATAACTTGGCTTTTTTTAACTGATGCATCACTAAAAGTTGGGTGAAGCAAAGCATCTAATTGTTTTGGGTCTACCATTAATAAAGCATCTTCTTTAGAAATTCTTCCTTCATTAACTAAATCAACAGCGATTTTAACCGCAGCTGTGGCTGTTCTTTTCCCATTACGTGTTTGAAGTAAAAATAACTTACCATTTTCAATCGTAAATTCCATATCTTGCATATCATTATAATGATCTTCAAGTCTTTGAGCAATCTTGGCAAATTCTTCATAAACCTCAGGCATTTCCGTTTTTAAAGTGGCAATTTCACTTGGCGTACGAATCCCGGCTACAACATCTTCCCCTTGGGCATTGATTAAGTATTCACCAAATAGTTTCTTTTCGCCAGTTGCTGGATTTCTTGTAAATGCTACCCCAGTTCCTGAGGTATTACCCGAATTACCATAAACCATTTCTTGAACATTTACTGCAGTTCCCCAGCTTGATGGGATATCATTAAGTCGGCGATAATAAATAGCTCTTTCATTATTCCAACTTCTAAATACGGCCTTAACAGCTTCAATTAATTGTTCCATAGGATCTTGGGGGAAATCTTCGCCCGCAAACTTTTTATAAGCTTTCTTAAACTTATCAGTTAAAGCCACCATATCAGCCTCATCTAAGTCAATATCATATTTGATTCCTTTTTTTTCTTTAACTTCATCAATGATATCTTCAAATTTTTTCTTGGAATATCCCTTTACTACATCGGCAAACATTTGAATAAACCGCCGATATGAATCATACACAAAGCGTTTATTATTAATTTTCTTAGCAAAAGCCTCAGCTATATCATCATTCATCCCAAGATTTAAGACAGTATCCATCATTCCTGGCATACTAGCTCTTGCCCCACTACGCACACTAACTAAAAGAGGATTTTCTAAATCACCAAACTTTTTCCCCGTTTTCTTCTCTAATTTAATCATGGAGTCTTTTATTTCTTTAACTACTGAATCAGCTAAAACTTCTCCATCTTCGTAATATTTGTTACAAGCCTCAGTTGTAACAGTGAATCCACTAGGAACTGGTAAACCAATATTAGTCATTTCCGCTAAATTAGCTCCCTTGCCTCCTAATAATTCACGCATATCTTTGTTTCCTTCATGAAACAAATATACAAATTTTTTCATATTTCTCCTCCATCTTAATTTTATCAAACAACTAATAAAAAGTCAGCTAAAAAGTGAAAAAATTCTTCCTACTTAAATTACTCCTTAATATTTAAAACTTCCCATATAAATTCCTTTATTAAATATAAATCATAATTATTTACTTTTTTAATATATTTTTGACAAGTATTATCTTTATTAACAATCACATAATTAATATCATTATATTTTAGATACTTCTTTAAATTATTATCTACACCCTTAGTTATAAACTCATTATTATTTTTAAATAAAATAACATATTTAGGATATAATCTTTTAAAAAAATAATATCTATTATTCATTATAAAAATATCTTTCAATAATATTACTAATAGGTAATCTATTAGCATATTTATAAGAATATTTATATGTCATAATAGATGAAAAAACTTTATTAGAACTTATTAAATCATTATCTAAAGCATATTTTAAATATTTTATTTTATTTTTTATTTTCTTTTTCTTTTTACTTACAACTTTAATAATAGTTTTATTATTAACGATTTTAAAAGAATAACCTAAAAAACTAAAACCATGCTTTATATTCATAATAAAAGTCTTTTTATTATGAATATCTAATTTATATTTTTCTTTTAATAATTTCTTTATTTTCTCCAAAGCTTCTTTTAAATAATCTAAATCATCTGATAATATAATACTATCATCCATATATCTAACATAATATTTAAGTTTTAAATCATGAATAATATAATGGTCAACTTTATTTAAATAAAAAATAGCCAAAAACTGACTCGTCATATTTCCGATAGGTAAACCTTTATTATGTTGATATAAAGGAATATCAACATGATATTTATTCTTTAAATATTCTATTCTTTCATTAATATAACTATTATTAGTACTATCAATTATTTTACTTAATAAATCATATTCTTCATTACTTAAATCATTTTTCAATAATTCCTTTAAAACATTATGGTCTATATTATAAAAATATTTTTTAATATCTATTTTTAAAAAATAAAAATTATGGTATTTTCTTTTATTTTCTTCTAAATATTTTTTTAATAGCTTAATAGCATAATCAGTTCCCATATTTTTTCGGGTAGCACAATTACGATAATCTAAATATTTAGTTAATTTCTTTTCTAAAATATATCTAGCTATAAAATGATTAATAATTTTATCTTTAACTGGTAATGACATTACTAATCTTTCTTTAGGTTCATAAATCAAAAATATATTATATTTATTATGACCTATATTACCTTGATTTAACATATTAACAATATCAATTATATTTTGTATTTTATTTATCTCAAAATAATATAATTTATTTTTATTTTTAATATTTTTTGATATATCATTTTCATAAATATTTAAAATATTAGTTAAATTATTATCTTTCATTTTGACACCATTTATAAATCATTTTGGTAATAACTAGTAATTCATTTCCTTTATTTTGACATATTCTCTCACTAATATACTTAAGATGATAGGCTCTTTCTAAATAAAAATCTATTTTATGAATTTTAGCTAAAGCATTTATTTGATAATTATGTTTTATCTTTTTATCATTTTCATAATTAGCTTTAATTACTAACTCTAATAATTCTAAAGCATCATTATAAATCATATTACGACTAATAATATCTTTCTTAGGAAACGTAACAACTACTTTTTCTAAAGATAAAATAAATTTCTTTATTTTATCTAATATTAAAAACTTATCATTATTTAAGTTCATTTTCAATAATTTCAAAAATTGCTTCTAATTTTTCTTTAGAACAATTATTTACTTTCTCCCTTAATCTTTCAATTCTTTTTTCTGTTTCTAAATTCTTTAAAGCTTTAGTTAATACTATATTATAATTTTTATTTATTCCTTTATAACTATCAATTAATTCATCTTTATTATATATTTCATAATTAATTTTTAATTCTTCTAATTTAACTTTTACTTTGGCTAAGGCTCCCTCTGGAAAGCCAACACTTTGTTTATAAGAAACATACTTATATCCCATTAATTCATGAATGATGTAGCCATCATCACCATGAGCATTATAAAATTTACCAATTTTATATAATTTTAATACTTCTTTTTTCATTTTTTTTAAATACCTTTCTGGAAAGGAATGATATATTCAAAAAAATTTTAGGCGTATTATTAATTATCAATACGTCTTTAGGATAGCTACGTATAGCTATCCGTCCGCATTTTTTATTTAGGGATATTCCCAAGGATAAGATTTGTCCTTTACATCACCCAATATATAACCTTAATCATATATTATCTCGACCCTTAAAGGGCTACGGCCGAACCCCGAACGCAATTTTGTTGACGTTGTTGTTGTTCACATTCCCGTTGTTGTTGACATTGAACGCATTGTTGGAATTGCTGGAGTTGCGCGTTTATCAAATAACCTTACCCTAAAACTAATAACATTTTTACTAATTATAACATTTCTCTTTTTTGTTAATTAAAATTCGGCCCTAGCCACATACCCGAGATAAAACCTCGGCTATGTGGCACTTTTATTCCCTAATTTTTTTCATCACCTCCCATAATTCTTTTTCATCGCTTTATTTTTTCGCCCCGCTTACCTCGTACCTCCGGCACGAGATGCACAATTTCTATACCACAATCCGGTACGGACTCGTCAAACTTCCGTTTGCCGAGTCAACTTTAATCTTCACATCAGACTTCAGATAAAAGGACGGCCGAACCCCGAACGCAATATCGTTGACGAAGTAGCTGTACACACCCCCGTAGCTGCTGACACCGAACGCGAAGTCGGAATCGCTGGAGTAGCGCGATATAGTCCATTCTACAACATTATTAAATAACCAGTTATTTTCTCGGTTGTTATTTTTTGTATTATCATAATAATATAATTGTGATGCCCAACTATTTTGTTCGCTTGCAAATCCATAGTCCGAAGCATACATCAAACCGATTTGTGCCGATACTGTTGGGGTTGATTTTATTTCTGCGTCATACATTACTTTTGGAGTAGCCTTATTAGTACTATGACCTCCGACATGCCACGTTGTTGTCGCTATTTTATCTGTCCACGTTGTACCCAAAAAAGTTAAATAACCATTATTTAATGCTTGATATAATGTACTACTTCCCCATGTATTATCAGCTGTTTTATTCCAGTAAAAACCTTCACTTGGTGCTACTTTTACTCTTTTCAAAGTATCGTAACTTCCTTTGGATGGCGTACCATTACTAGCTATTCCTAATTCGGTACTTTTTATGTATTCAGACTTGATTAATTTGACTTGATTATTAAAGACGCCTATTATCCGATATAAATTGGTGTCGGGGCATGTTGCTCCTCCATTATTATAAGCTTCACTACCATTTCCAAAACAGACAAAGTTATTTGGATTATTTCCCGAATAGCGATAGCTGTTATCTTGAGCACTATTAGCTAAACTTGCATCGTGTTTAGCTAATGTTCCTGAACCTGAATCTCCTACTTTACTGATTACAAATTCATGGGCTAGTTTTCCAGCTAAATTTAATACTACTGTACAGGTTCTGGCACTT
>CANQCI010000038.1 GCA_947589675.1 uncultured Bacilli bacterium
TACCAATTTTTTATTGTATTTACTTTTCCATTTTATTTTCTTGTTTTCCTAGTTGTATTTACTATTCCAATTCACCTTTGGATGTGTGTGAAAATGAAAATCCAATTGAATATGGAATAAAAAGTTACTATAACTATTGTGATTGTAATATCTATACAAATTTAAAATGTCCATCATGTGGAAAACATACTTTATCTTTTCATAAAACATATAAAAGGAATCTCACATATTGTTATAAGAATCAAGTTCACAATATAACTGTTGATATTCTTGTAGTAAAATGTAATCATTGCAGTAAAATTAAAGGGAAACAAAAGTATCATGCTGTCTTACCTGATTTTATTTTGCCATATATAATCTATGAAGCACATACAATCCTTGAAGCATTGTATGAATATTATAATGAAACTAAATTATGCCAAATATTAGAAAGATTAAAAATAAGTCATAAGCTTTTTTATGATTGGTTAAAAAAGCTAGCAACCTATTCTTTTTCAACATCAGTAGTATTAGCAATTAACAATCAAATAAAAAACATAATAGCCAAGATAAACGAAGATGATTATCAGTTTCTAAATCAATTTTATAAAAATTATAATCACCCGTTTTTCTTATTTAAATTAACCTGTGTTCCATTGTGTATAACTTCTTAATATATTTTGAATAACAATAGCATTTAATCAGAACGAGATTACCTATAAAATAGTACTTGTTCTCGACAAAGGAGGTATCGACGTGGAACAAAATGAAAGAGACAAAGCTAAAAATGATATTGCTTTATTTCGCTATGGATTAATTTCTTCACTTGTAAATGATACATATGAGGATAAATCAAAAGAAGCCTATTTTAAAAGAATGGCATCGGGAACTTATAATTTAAATGATAAGGAAATTAAAGTCGGAGCTAATACTATTAAAAATTGGTATAATAACTATAAGAAATTAGGTTACGCAGGTTTAATACCTAAAACAAGAACCGATTTGAACCAATCAAGAAAGCTGACTGCCGAAGCCCAGCAGAAAATAATAGACTATAAAAAAACGTTTCCTCATATAAGTGGAACACTAATATATCAAAAATTGATTGAAGATGGATATATTAATGAATTTAATGTATCAAAGGCAACAGTTTTAAAATATATAAGAGATAATTACTTATTATTTGGTGATGATGGTAAGATTGATCGAAGAGCATTTGAAATGGAATTTGCCAATCAAATGTGGGATGCAGATACATCGCATGGACCATATTTAACCATTGATGATAAAAAAATTAAAACCTATTTAATAGCATTAATAGATGATGCATCAAGATTAATTACTAATGCAAAATTTTATTTTGAAGATAATGCCATAAATTTTCAAAAAACATTTAAAGAGGCATTGAAAAAATATGGAATACCAAAAAGAATATTTTTGGATAATGGAAAAACATATAAAAATGAACAACTTGGTATAATATGTGCTAATTGTGGAATGGAATTAATATATACGAGACCATACAGCCCTCAGTCCAAGGCAAAAATCGAAAGATGGTTTCATACAATGAAAGATACTTGGATGAATGGAATAAATTGGGCAGATATTAAAAGTCTTGATGAATTAAATGATATGTTAAACGAGTTTGTAAATGAATATAATAATAAAACTCATAGTTCCTTATGTAAAGATGGCGTTACTATGAGTCCTAAAGAAAGATGGTTTAAAGACCAAGAAAAAATAAAAAAAATTGATAATAGTCAGATTGAAGAATATTTTCTCCATACAGCATATCCAACAATTAGAGCTGATTCAATTGCTCATATTAAAAAAATAGAATACGAAGTTCCAACAAAATATATTGGCAAAAAAATAACAGTTAAATATGATTTTGAAGATAGAACTAAAGCATGGATATACGATAATGAAAAAAAAGTAGAAGCTATACATATAGTAGATAAAATAGCTAATTCAAAGATTAAAAGAAAGGAAACGATGTATTAATATGTACTTAAGTTATTATGGATTAGAATTTAATCCTTTTGATAAAGATATAGAAACAAAATATGCCTATGAAACTAAAGATTTTACAATATTAAAAAATCGCTTAGAATTTGTAAAAGAAAATAAAACTATGGCATTAATAACAGGAAATCCAGGAATGGGTAAAACATTTATTATTAGAGAATTTATTAATGGTTTAAATAAAAATTTATATAAAGTAATTTATATATGTATGTCAACAGTTACAACATACGAATTTTATAAACAACTATGTTATGAATTGGGTATAGAACCACCTTTTAAAAAAATAGATATGTTTAGAGAAATTCAAGAAAGAATATTAAGCTTATCAAAAGATAAGAAAATAAATATAATTATAGTTTTAGATGAAGCACAATATTTAAAACCATCAATACTTAATGATTTAAAAATGTTATTAAATTTTGAACTAGATAGCAAAAATTATATATCACTTATATTAGTTGGACAACCAGTTTTAAATAGTATTTTAAGAAGAAATATATTTGATGCTTTATCGCAAAGAATTACAGTCAGTTATAATATGGCAGGAATAGATAAAGAAGAATTACGAAATTATATCGATTCAAGAATCAAGCTTGCTCATGGAAATAATGGTATTTTTAATGAACAAGCAATAGAAGCTATTTTTAATGCTTGCAATGGTTCTATTAGAGTAGCTAATAATATTATTACCAAAAGTTTGATTATTGGTAAAACTAAACAATTACAAACTATTGATAGCGACTTAATTTTAGAAGCAATTAACGAACTGGCATTAGGTTAATCAAGATGATAAATAAAGATGAATTACTATATAAAATGGATACAATAATAAGATATTTGCAAAAGCATAATGGATATAATTATCAATTATATAATCACTTATGTCCTGGAATGGGAAACCCAGATTCAAATATAGTAGAATATGCGGAAGATTGTTTAAAATTAATAAATGAATTAATTGATATAGTTGATAACAAACAAAGCTTCGCTTTGTTTGAAGACATATTTTAAATTACATACAATAAAAAATCAAGAGCGATAAGCAATTTCATCTAGCTCTTGATTTTTTACCTGATTTTTTATTGGGTTATATATGAGGCAACAAACCCTTGATTTTTATATATAATAATTTTAAAAAGTTGGATATTTTAATTTTAAAATTGGTCTAATAATATGCATTTTCTATGTTTTTTTAGTTAAATTAATTTTAAAATTGCTGGGTTAAATAATCTACAAATTAACAAGTGGTTTCAACTTTAATATTTGGTAATGTTCCATGCATTATTATCGCTTGAGCATTAAATGTTTTTCCGGTATTTACTTGTTGGTCATAATCATGATTAATTAAGATAATTTTGATTTGCCAAGTTTCATCAGCTTTACCATTATTTTCATCATCACTTGGTTGAGCACTTATTTCCTCAGATAATTTAATGGGAATTATACCAGTAGCAGTCGTAATATCAAATCCTACAAGCGGATCTTCCTCATCATCAACACCCTCAATTGATACATGCTTTATTGTTTCATCTTCTAAAGTTTCTAAAGGCTGTCCATCTGGGTCTATTACTTGTAATATTAACTCTGGACTATTTTCTCTTGTATAAACAAACGGATTATCTATTAAATTTAAATAAACATTATAAGTTTCACTTGCTGTAAAATTACCATTATTAGCAACTAAGTGAGCAGATACTTCGGTTTCACCACTTTGATTTGGCTCGCCACTTTTAAAGTTATCACTATTCGCATCAATGGTAATCGAAGTTCCTTTCGTAAATGTTAATGAATCAGTCGTACCTGCTTCGACATTGATATTAGCACTTCCACCTGTACCTCGTTGGGCTGTAAAATAAGCATAGGTTGCTCCAATTATGACAAGTAAAAGTGTAAATAATGTAAACAAAATTAAACCTTTTTCTTTTTTAGATTTTTCCATAAAATACATACCCTCATTCTAAGGCATTTTACTAAAAAAAAAAAAAAATCAAGTTGACAGTTATTTAACACTACTTGACAACTTTATTTTTTTTATTGCACCGCTAATCCACGTTCTATTTCTTTAATTTCCGCAATTGGAGTATCAGATATTTCCGAGATAACATCTAATGCTAAATTCTTTTTTAGCATATTTTTGATTACTTCAATATTTTTTTCTCGTATGCCTTCTTTTATCCCTTGCTTTTTTCCCACTCTTTTACCTTCTTCTCGTTCATGTTTTTTGATATATTCTAACTCAAGAGCGTCTTCTTCCTCCTTATCAAATAAAGCTTCTAAAACATCATCATCACTTAAATTTCTTATTTGTTCTCGTATTGACATTAGTATTTCATCTCCTTCAATTAATTTTTGAACATATTCTTCATTTTCATGATTTATTTTTAAGAACAAAAACAACTGTTCTTGCCTACTTAACACACTACCATTATCCCATTTTTTCTTGATATCTTCAAGTCCAATGTTGATAACTTTTAATTTTTCGGTTAATATTATTTCCTCATCCCGAAAAAAGTACTCCCGCTTTACTTTACTACCTATTTTAAAATTATTGATATTTACAAGAATAAAGATATTATTGTTATTAGTTTTTTTGCCTGATTTATAACTATTATTAAATAAGGCAAATTCATATCTTATTTTAAGATTATATAATTCATCATAATAAGAATTATTAGCTTCAAATAAGATATGGTAATTCTTGTAGGTAAAGTAAGCATCTGTGATTTTACCTCTTTCAGGGGTAAATGACTTCGTTAAGATATCCGTATTTTTGATATGAATATATTTGGGATTAACTTCCATTCCAATAATGGTTTCAATAATAGCACCAACATAATCCATCATGTCAGGATTATTGAATATTTTCTTAAAAGCGGTATCAGTCATTAAGTTTGGCATTTTTTTCGCCATATGTATTCACCACCTTTCTTCCCTTTTTTAAGGGAATGTTTCTATCATAAACCCACTTTACTAAAAAAGGCAAGAAAAACAATTGTCGATTTTTGGCGTATTTTAGCCAAATTTGGCGAATATATGAAAAAAGCTAGCAAACTTGCCAACTTTGAGTGTTAATTAGACCAACATATGGCTAATTTATAATTATTAGATTATCACCTATTCATTATCTTTAAACCAAATTTACCAATTTTTAATCTAACTCCATTGATTTTATCCTTGATTCTATATGATTAATTTCTTCCTTGGTAAAATTATATTTTTTATATAATTGTTTATCAATATCCGCTATACATTTTGACCAATCAATATCAGAAGTAACTTTAAAATTTTCTATTGGAACATAACTAAAGGTTTTTGAAGTAGCATCTTGACTACTTTTTAATAAGCTATGTAAATATCTTAAAAATTTTGTTTGCAAATATTTTGCTAAATTATTCGCTGCTTCTTTAGTTAAAGAAGGATCTGCCCCAACTACTAAATAAGACTCCGTGCATATTGTATTTGGTTTTCCAATAAATGAGTTCATATTATCATCATTTAACTCTGTACCAATGTTGTTTGCTCGAGGAATAAATACTTTCCAATAATTAATCCATTCCTTATGACATAAAATTGAATTTAAACTAACATAAACAATCTTTTTACCTTTTCCATAACAAATAATAGTATTTTCAGATGTTTTATCTTTAGTTACTTCATTGCTTCTAGCAAAATTTCCATCTAATCCAAATGGTTTTCTTGATGACACAATTTTACTAAATGATTTAAAATCATTAGTTACAACTTTATCTAAAATAGATTTTGCTTTATTATCTCTTATAAATATATTCTTATTATAAAATTTTAATGGTCATGCTATTTCATCAATTATTTCATTATTAAAGTGAGTAAATACCTTAACAAGATTTCTCATATTATTATAGTCTTTATCCCATAACCAATAACAAATACCCCCACGATTATTGGTATTAGGGAAAATATCATTGGGAGTTAAACAATCATGTAACTCTTTTATGTGGATATCATTGACCATATCTTTTCTAAACTCATCCAATCCTTTTCCTCCGACATACCAACGAGTTGGAATAATTAGAGAAACATATTTAGGATTTAATTTTTTAGAAATATTTACAAAATAATTATAAATAGGACGAGCACTAGCCCCCGCTCCACCATCAGATTCTTGATATGGAGGATTACCTACAATTATATCAAAGTTCATTCCTTCCTCACTTCTTAATTAATGTATAAAATTTTATAATTTTATTTTTCTCCCAATTCATAATCTGGCAATATTTTTGTCTGCCCTTCTTACAACTACTGGGGATTGCCAACTTTAAGCCATCCATTTGCCAAATATTCCAACTAATAATTTCTGCCACTTGCTTCAATAAAGTAAAAGATGGTTTATTATTAAACTTATCTTGATAATAATCAATATAGGTATCTAAAATATTTCCTCTAGCCAGTAAAATATTATCACCTTGTAAGTCATAACCATAGATACTTTTAATAGCCTCAATTGACCACTTAATCCATTCTTCTTTTAAATCTACATTTTCAGATAAAATCCTTAATTTTCGATCTAATAAGCCTATCCTATCAATTATTTTTATACTTTTACCTGTTACAGTATCATAACGACTAACTAAATATGGAGCTTCCCCACAAGAAATCTCCATTCTTAAACTTTTTATATAATCTTGCCAAGTTTTATCATTTGGAAACTTTATTTTATTTTTATTAGTTATCCACTTCTTTTTATTGGCTTCATTAAAGGTATTCTTTTTACCAAACCATTCATCATCTACTAAATTATTTTGTTCATTATATATCCACGCTGGAGTAAATACCTCAGCCCTACTTTTAATTCTCTTAATTCTTTCATTAGCACTTTTTTGGGAACGAGGCTTTATAATATTACTATAAACACCAGTAATTTTATCTATAGTTATTTCATCGGCAAACTTAAAACCCTTACCATATTCTTGGTAATTATCAGAAGCCCATATAATATTTTTTTTAGTTATATTATCATAAAGAAGTATAGATAATATTTCCCTATTCTTTTCTTCATCAACTAATTCCTTAAACATTACATGTCACCTCCTGATTATATAAAATTATAAAATTTACATAATTATTATACAATTTAATAATAGTAAATTCTATATAAAGTAATCAAAAAAACAAGTGAATATCACCTGTTTTTAAAATACTCTATTTCTTAATTTCCTTTCTTTTCATTATAGTATTATCCATGATTAATTTAACTAAAACACCAAGGATAAATGAAAGAATTAAAGTTGGCCAGAATATTTGATTAGCAGTATAAATTGTTGCGGCGGTATTTTTACCAGCAATAATTAATACTAATAATATTATTGGATAATGAATCATGTATAAGTATAAAGCCATATTTCCTAAGAAATTTAAACCTTTATAAGTTGTTTCATTATTTAATAGTTTCGTAATACCATCAGCCCCTAAAAGGGTTAGAGTTACTAATAATATACATAATAAATGAACTGTCCATCTTTCAAAATTAAATGATGTTGCTGGATAAATTGTATACCAAACTAATAAGCCAGCTACAACAACATATAGGAAAGTTAATAAAGCTGTTCCTAGAGGTTTAAATTTATGTTTCTTTAGTAATTGAACTAAATAATAAATTAAGATACCGCCACACATACCAAGTAAGACGAATAAAAAGCCATTATTTAAGCCTAAAATTCCTGTTCCTGCAGCAACACTTCCTGTAACACCGGTATTAGCCGTTGTTTGAGCCCCAATAGTTGACCAACCAACTTGACTAGCTCTAGTTCCAGTAAAACACCACCAGCCACCTAGGAAGATAAATGTTAAGGGAGCAAATAAACCTACGGTTTTATCTTCGCTTTTGCATAATCCCCAATAAAGGAAATATGAACAAATTAACATTGCGGAGATAAACCATAAAGCACCATTACCAATACTAACTGATGTTAAACCACGCATTCCAACAGCATGTAGTCCTAAAAATTCCCACGCCCCATTGATGGTAATATTTAAAATATCACCCCAAGCATAGCCATAGTATATTTTCGCTATAATTAAACCAAAAGCATAGCCAAAAATTAGAACTGGTAAAAGGTTTTTAATTCTTGCCCAAACATACTCCCAAGCTCTTCCTGATGCACTCCTTTCTTTATATTTTTGATCAGCACTTAGTCTTTTAAAGTGACTAACCATGAAATAACCAGCAGTTAAAGTAAAGACAAATAAAATTTCGCCAGCACCAGCCCACCAGTTTGATGCACTCATCCAATATCCATCAGCACCTTTACTTGTTGACATAGCCATAATAGTGCCGATGTGATAACCGATGATTGCAATTGCAAAGAAAATTCGCCAAAATTCAATTGCGACATTTTTCCTTACTTTGACATTGCTTACTTCAGTTTCCATTTTTTCTTTTTTCTTATTTTTCATGGAAGCTTTTTTCTTCTCTGCCATATTCTCCTCCTTATTCTAGTAAGTTTCCTATCTTACTATCGATAGTATAGCAAATTTTTTTTAAAATTTAAATACATTTCCAACATATTAATGAATAAAAAAAGAAAATCCTCTTAAATTAACAGAATTTTCCACATTTACAACCATGTTTATTTACGGATAATAACTAAAAACGGAGCCACTTCATTTTGCGTATTTCTTTTTATTTCATAATTTATTTTCTTATCTTGAAGCCAATTTAAAAGCATTAGTTCTTCTTTTTTCCCCTCTTCATGCCCTGGATAAACAACTACCAAAATTAAACCATCATCTCTTAAAATTTTTAGAGAAACTTCCAAAGCTTCTTGGGTACTTTTAGCTTTCGTCGTAATCCTTTTATCCCCTTTAGGTAAATAACCTAAATTAAATAAAACTAACTTAACATTTTCCTTTACTACTTGCTCCATTAAAGCATGACTTAATAAATATAATTTAACATTTTTATAATCATTAACTAATTCTTGCGTATTCTTTATAGCCTTTTCTTGAATATCAAAACCTATTACTTGCCCCTTCTTGACAATTTGAGCTAAAAATAAAGTATCATTACCATTACCAACTGTGGCATCAATTACTAAATCATCTTCTTTTACATTTAAAATAATCTGTCTTTTTACTTCATTTAAAATACTTTTTTTAAATCCTTGATAAGTTTTTCTTTTTTTTAATAACTCTTCTATTTCTTTTTGATAATTTAAAATAACAATATCTTCTTTTAAATATTCCACCATATTACCAATATCATCTATTACTAAATTTTTAAAACTAACCTGATCATATTTATTTACTTCTTTTAATTCTTCTTCATTTAAAACTTTATCAATCACTATTGTTTTCATCTATGTATTTAACCTCTAAGTCTTCATCAACTGTTACTTTATATTTATAAATAGTCTTTTTATTATCAACATCAATAAATGTTACCGTTAATTTAGTATCCCCTTTTTCTTTAGGGATTAATTCCAGCTTTATTTCAAAATTATTTTCTTCTAATCTTTGATTATTAGAATCAAACTTAGCTTCGATTACCTCAGGATTACTAACTACGACCTTCCTTTCTGGCGTCGTAAAACTCCCATCTTTATTAGGAATTTTAACTTTTAAATTAATACTTTCATATTTATTTTCTTTTAGATAATCTATTTTATTAGCATCAAAATAATCTAATAATCGATTTATCCCATAATTATAGGTTTTATTATTTAAAAAATCTTTAAGTAAATAAGTCTTATCATCCATTACTTCTATATAAAAATTAGCACTTTGCTTAGCACAAGGAAAATAATATTTATAAAATTCATCTTCATAAAATAAATCTTGTCCCTCTTCACAATCTTTATTTTTATCAATTATTGTTAAAATGGGATTATGAATCCGATTAAATTCATCATTATTATACTTACTTAATTTATCTTCATAAATAAAGATACTTACTAATAGACCAATAATAGTAAGAAAACTGCCGATTATAATAATTATCTTTTTCTTACTGATGTGATTTTTTTCTAATAAAAAGATATTTCTTATTAATTTATTAACACAATCTATTTTTAATATTCCATAGACAAGAATAGCCCCGAGAATATTTAGAAGGAAATCATCAATATCAAATCTTCCTGAGGCGGTTAAAAGCTGAGTAAATTCAATAGCTAAAACTATTAGAAATATTGTCGGGAAAAAGATTTTAAATTTATTTTGTTTTTTAAAAAGTAATCTTAAGAAGAATGCCATCGGCATTAATATTAAAAAGTTCCCAAAAAGATTTAAAAAGACTGTTTCGGCATTAAGTAAACTATTAAATCCCCGCATAAACTGTTTGATAGTTTTAAAAGGAATTAAATTAACATTATATTTTAGATAATTCATATTAAATATATTAACTATTCTAAAACCGCCTCTTCCATATAAGGAAGCAAGTAAAGTATAATAAATTAAAAGAACTAAATAAAATATAAAATATATTTTCAAATTAATTTGCATTGGCTTTTTATTATTTAAATATTTACTAAGAAATAAGCCGCCCAGATATATAAAAAGACAAATGAAAATACCTAGTATTAAGGGTAATTTAAAACTTAAATAAGTATTAGAAAGAATGATTAAACCACTTAAAAATATTAACAATAAACCCGCCATAATATAAAAAATATAACCTAAAACTTTTGTAAACATAATTCCTCCAATGATTAATAATATTATAACTTAATTAATCATTTTTGAACACTAAATGTTTTAATCATCGCAAGACTTTCTAAAGCTTCCTCATTTTTTAGATTATTATTAATAAAAGCTATATTATTTTCTTTAGCCAAAGAAACAAAGTCCCAAGTTTCTTCATTATAATAACCAATACTTCCCTCGGTATTATCATTTAATTTTATTTCCTTTTGGATAAGTCCGGTGCCACAGACGGCAAAAGGCATATTGTAAAAATAGAGAGTCATGCTTTCATCAGGTGATCTTTTATAAATTTGTAAAGCAAATTGAAAGTCATCTTCACTTGTGGGGATTATTTCTTCATATTGCCAATCTTTAAATATATCTAACGTAATTATTTTATTATCAATGTTTTTTGTATAATTTGTTATAGCCCCGTTATTAGGATTATTAAAGGAATTATTTAATTTAGTATTTTCCTTTAATAAAGATTTATTATAGAATAAAGTAAATATTATTACTCCCAAGATAATTGGGATAACAATTAATATTTTTTTAGATATCTTTTTCATTTATTACTTCCTTAAAATATTTATTATAGTATTCATAGTCGTTATCTTGATAACAAACAAGAATAATTTTCGTAAAATTTAAAGCATTATTCATAGCTTCATTTACGGCTATTTTGGCACTAACATCAATGGGAACCTGATATATCCCTGCTCCAAGACAAGGAAAAGCTATAGTCTTCAAATTATTTTCTAAAGCTAACTTATAGGAATTACGATAACAATTTCTTAATAAATTTTCTTTATCCTTAACTTGAGGATTAGTCCAAACGGGAGCAACCGTATGAATTATATATTTAGCTTTTAAATTAAAACCGGGAGTTATTTTGGCTTCCCCAGTGGCACAGCCATTTAAATCTCTACAGGCTTTATCTAACAAATCCCCTGCTTTACGATGAATGGCTCCATCAACACCACCGCCACCCATAAGCCATTTATTAGCCGCATTTACAATAACATCAACATCTAAATTCGTAATATCATCTTTTATTATTTCAATCTTTTCCTTCATTTTTTATCCTTTCCGTTGAACTTTTTTGACGTTTACGTCACTTTTGTCCAATAATATTTTTTTTATAAATCTAAACTATTCTTATTTAACAAAAATTCTTGAATCCCAATAATTAAAATACCATCTTCGGTAATCCAATGCTTTATATTATCTTTAACAACAATTATTTTTTTAAAATTATCCCCAATACTATTAAGGGGTCTTGATTCTTGAAGATTTTTTTCTCGAGTATCAATGTTAAGTGCCACTTGAATATAATATCTTTTATATCCTTGGTTACATACAAAGTCAATTTCTAATTGCTTATGTAAATTTCCATCTCTTACATCTACTACACCAACATCAACGTTAAAATCTCGAATTAAAAGCTCATTATAAATAATATTTTCCATAATATGATTTTCTTCAATTTGCCGAAAATTTAAACGGGCATTGCGTAAGCCTATATCCGCAAAATAATATTTTTGGGGAGTACCAATATATTTTTTTCCTTTAATATCATATCTTTTAACTTTTACAATTAAAAAAGAATCCAATAAACAATCTAAATAAGAAATAACTGTGTTCTTAGATAGGTCTTTTATTCCCTTGCTAATAAAAGTATTATAAATTTTTTGGGGATTTGTTAAACTACCAATCGATGAGGATAACATATTTATAATAGCATCTAAAATATCATCTTTATTTAACTTATTTCGATCTATTATATCTTTCTTATACGTTAATTCAAATAAATCTGACAGATATTTTAATTTTTGCTTATCCCCCTTTTTACTCATGATAACGGGCATACCCCCATAAATTATATACTCATTCCAAGCATTATGTTTATCCCCTTGATAAGCATCATAAAATTCTTTAAATGATAAAGGAAACAATCTAATTTCATCACCTCTCCCCCGAAATTCCGTGATAATATCGCTAGATAAAAATTTAGAATTACTGCCAGTTACATAGACATCTAAATTTCCCATTTTTAAAAAGCTATTTAAAACTGATTCAAAATCAGGAACTTTTTGAATTTCATCAATCAATATATAATAAATTTGTTTATCTTTAATTTTATCTTTTACATAATTATATAAATTATCAGGATTTATTAAATCAATATTATCTCGCATTTCTAAATCAATTTTAATTAGATGATTATCATCAACCCCATTTTGCAAAAGATAATTTTTAAATATAGGATCTAATAAATATGATTTTCCACATCTTCTAATTCCCGTGATTATTTTAATCATTCCATTGTTTTGTCTTTCAATTAATTTATCTAAATATTCATTTCTTTCAATAACCATAAACTATCCCTCCATTGTACTTTTTTGACGCAAACGTCAATTTTGTCCAATGACATATTATTTTTCTAATAACCAATCAATAATATTTTTATGAATAATTCCATTTTGAGAATAGTCTAATTTATCGGTTGATATAACATATTTGGGATAATTATCTGCAATAGATTTATATGCTCCAAATTCTCTTTCCTCAGTTTCTTTATTAGAAAGTTCAAATGTAACTTGGTAATACTCTTTTATGTTGTATTTTGTGGCAATAAAATCTATTTCTTTACCATTAATATTTCCAAT
Organism: uncultured Bacilli bacterium; assembly: GCA_947589675.1. GTDB lineage: Bacteria > Bacillota_I > Bacilli_A > RF39 > UBA660 > Onthocola_B. The sequence goes on from CANQCI010000038.1 coordinate 13,332, forward strand.
ACTAACATTATATCCCCGAAAAATAAGCTCATTAAAGACAATATTTTCTAAATAAGCTCCATACTGAGTTTTCTTATTTATATTTAAAATTTGACCTAAACCTAAATCGGTTAAATAATATTTATCTTTTCTTGATAATATTCTTTTTCCTCGGATATCATAAGTAGAGATTTTCGACATTAATAAAGCTTCCTCAGCATAATCCAAACATTCATAAATTGTTTTTGAAGAAACAGGAATTTTTTCCATTTCAAAAGCATTCATCATATTTGTTGGCGAAAATGTTTGACTTGGATTGGTTACTAAATATTCCATAACCCTTTCAAATAGTGCTATATTTTTTATAGAGTTTCTTTTCACAATATCTTTTAATACTATTGCATCAACAACATCTCTTAAATAAGTTTGCATACTTTCAATTGTTGTAAATTCAAATCTTTGAGGCATTCCTCCCCATAATAAGTAATCGTTAAACGCTTCTTCTATAGCACTTTTTTCTTTTATTTTTTTATATTCAACGACTTCTTTAAAACTAAATGGAGCAATTTTAAAGGTAACATATCGTCCTGATAAAAGCGTAGCTAATTCAGAAGATAAAAGTTTAGAATTGGAACCTGTAATAAAAATAGAAACATTCAAAGTTGATTTAAAAGAATTAATAGCTCTTTCCCATTCATCAACCATTTGAACTTCATCAAAGAATATAAAATATTTTTTTTTATCTTTAATTTTATCTTTGATATAGACGTTTAAATCTAAATAATTTTTTATAAATGAAAATTCTACATCTTCAAAATTAATATAAATAATATGCTTATCATCAATATTATTTTCTTTTAATTCTTCAATTATTTGTAATAATAATGTTGATTTACCACATCTTCTAATACCTGTTATAATCTTAATTATATCAATATTGTAAAACTCACGAATTTTAGATAAGTATGCTTCTCTTTTTATCATTTTTTATCACCTAAATTCATTATATAATTAAAACGAGAAAAAAGCAATATATTTTTCCACGAGAAAATATATTGCTTTTGTTGACTTTATCTTTTCTCGATGACTTATATGTTTTATCACTAAATTATTAATATATTTAGCCTTATCACTTTCAAACATAGCAACCACATGCTCGGCAAAAATATATGGATTTTTTTGAACACCATCATATCCATTTAAACTTGAAGTCCCAATTTGGGACTTCAAGTTTAAAAATTCCTCGGTGGTTAATTGAAAATAAAAATTATTACAAAACTTTTCACCATTTCTATGAATATTTCTTCTAAGTCCACAAGGATTTTTTGCCATGATGTGTTTCAATATAATTTTTTGGTCGCAATTTGCGACCTTAGAATATCAAGATATTCATTTTTACATAATTTAAAACTCTTTTAAATTATTTGTTATTTTTTATTAAAGAAGCAACCAATTCTTGAATTGTGGGTATTTTCCCATTATTGACTGGAACTATATAATAATTTGAATTGTATTCAACACCACTATTATTATTCCATGAACTAACATAGTTTCTATAAATACCACTAATATCAATTTTATCTGTTTCAACTGAATATTGATCATTTAAAATTTTATTAATGTAATTATCAAATTCTGAAAAATCAGAGTCTACTAAGCTAGACCAATCATCATATTCTAAATTATATTTTAAATTATTTTTTTGAGAATAATATACAGGTAAAAAATAATCTGCATCGATATAATTAAAATTATCATCTATATTTACGATAAATGTATCATTCATATAATCACTTTTTATTTCATAGTAATATCCTGATAAATTTTTATCCCACATTCCCGAATTAGAATACTCATTATAAACATTAATAACTTTGTAATTACCATTACCATATTTATTGTTCAAATAATCAATGACTTGTTTTTCTCCTGAATTTAATGTTACATTAGTCTTTCCTAAAGGTAAACAAAAAAGAACAAAAATATTTAATAATATCACTAAAATACTGACAAAAAACGAATTTTTATTTATTTTGACACTATTAGTTTTTAAAGTCTTTTTAAATATTAAACCAACAATTAATATTATTACATTACTAATAAAGGAAAAACCACAAACAAATAAGGCTGAAATGGCATCACTTAAATCTAAGGCATTAATGGCAAAGATGCTATATGCTATAATAGTAGAAATAAAACTTGCCAGCGTAATTCCTATAAATATATTCCAATACTTAGAATCACCTAATTTTTTTAATTTAAAAACTGAAATTATTTGTATAATTAATTCTACTATACAAACAAGAAAAAACACCTCTTCCATACCACACATCCTAACTATAATAATAGTATCATATAAAAAAATATTTGTCTTCAAAATACTTTAAATTTAATTTTATATTAGTAACTACTCAGACTATATAAAGTAAAAAAATGTAAGCAATCATAAATAATGATCGCTTTTTGAGTGATTCAACAA
>CANQCI010000039.1 GCA_947589675.1 uncultured Bacilli bacterium
CGAAAAATTTCCTTATGTAAAACCAAAAGAAAAGAAACTGTCAAGAAATTAATTATTTAATTTCCCAACAGCCCCTTAAAGCTCATTGCTATCATTTTATTTCTTCTTATCATTATGATAGTAGTAATAAAAAAATGACACTTAATTCACATTTGAATTAAATATCTTCCTAAAAAATATTGGGTAGACATTCAACATGCTAAATTGAATATTCCCTTTTTTATTTTATGCAAGTTTCCTTGACAAATACATAATAACATAAAAACACTCTTTTATCAAGTGCGTTTTCTATCAGCCTATCAGCCATCATGGTATCCTAGACGTACGACAACTATTTTTTACACGCATATAGTTTATGTAAGTGTTTTTTAAATCATTATAAATTTTATAAAATATATTGTACTAAAAAATATTTAATATAATTATTTTAGAAAATTTTAATAGTTGGGTGATTGCCAACTTCATAAATAAAGGAGGCTGATAGTATGTCTAAGAAAGCTTTTTTATCTTATCCCTTATTCTTATTATCTTTTTACTAATAGCCTTACTTTTTACTTTTGTAATATAGTATACTATGTAAAAGAAAAGCACCCAATCTAACAAGATTAAGTGCTAACCAATATATTTGGCGAGTACTCAACATTGCGTTGTTAAGTATTCCCTTTTTTATTTTATGCAAGTTTCCTTGCCAAATACATATTAACATAAAAACGCCCTTTTATCAAGGACGTTTTCTATCAATCTGGTGCTGAAAGTAGGAGTCGAACCTACGACCTATGCGTTACGAGGGCATTGCTCTACCAACTGAGCTATTTCAGCAACTTAAATATATTATACTGTATTATTTTAAAAAATACTAGTTTCTTTTTAAAAATATTTATGATAAAATTTTTTTACGAATGAGGAATTAAAATGTTTAAATATACCCTAGATAATAAAAGATATCATACTTTAAATTATTTTTTTCGCCAAAAGTTTAAGCAAAAAGTAGTCAAAATTCCAATTGATATTGATGCTTATTGTCCTAATTTTGCCAGTGGTGGTTGCATATTTTGTAAAAACAGAAGTAAAGCCAATATTATTATTGATGAGGATGATATTATTAAACAGTTTAATAATACCGTAAAAGTTTATGATAATAAATGGCCTAATAGTTTATATATCCCCTACTTCCAAGCGGGAACCAATACGGCCTTACCAGTTAGCAAGTTAAAACCCATCATCACTAGACTTTTAAAAATTCCTAAAGTGGTGGGCATTGCAATTGCTACTCGCCCCGATGCTATTAGTGAAAGTTGGTATAACTATTTAAATGAATTAAATAACCAAACATTTTTAATGGTTGAATTAGGTTTGCAATCAAGTAATGAGGCAACCTTAAAACTTATTAATCGGGGACATGATGTTAAAACTTTCAAGGACACTGTTTTAAAATTACATAGCTATCACATCTTCGTAGTAGCTCATATTATCAATGGGCTTCCCTTTGAAGCCAAAGAAGATATGGTTAAAACTGCTAAATTTTTAAATTCTTTAAATATAGATGCCCTTAAAATTCATATGCTTTATATTATTAAAGATACACCTTTAGCTAACTTATATAAAACTAAACCTTTTCATATTTTAACTAAAGAAGAATATATTGATATTGTCTGTACTCAATTAAGTTATTTAAAACCAGAAATTGTTTTAGAAAGAATAACGGGCGACCCTGATGAGTCTTTACTTGTCGCTCCCCTTTGGCTAACTAAAAAATTTGTAGTTTTAAATGATATAGACAAAGAAATGCAAAAAAGGAACCTATTTCAAGGGGATAATTTACAAAGTGGGGATATAAATGAATGATATTTTTACCTTTTATCAAAAATATATGGAACTTGAGGCAATTGCTCGTAAAGGCTGGCAAATGTTAGAAGTTCCCGAGAAACGCTATGAAAGTGATAGTGACCACACCTTACAAAGTCTTTTACTAGCTAATTTAATTATCCGGCAAAAGAACTTAGATTTAGATTATACCAAAGTTATGGATACCCTTTTAATTCATGAAATTGGCGAAATCCTTATCGGGGATATTGCTATTGTCGAAGAAAATTATGCTGAGTTAAAAGCTGGGGAAGAAGAAGCGGTAGTAAAATTACTTAAAGATTTAGATGAAGATATCCAAAAATACTATCATCAATTATGGTATGAATTTAATTATAAATTAACTAAAGAAGGCGAATTTTGTTACTTTATTGACCGAATAGATGCGGTTTTAAAAGCACTTTATTATAGTAAGAAATACCAAAAAGATTATTTCACAGAATTTAATTATAATAGTAAAAACTGTCTAAAAGATAATAGTTATCTTTATCTTTACGAAGAAATTATAGAAAGTTGTTTAAAAAATGAAAGATTATAATATTAGATATGAAATTTTAAATTATGATAAATTAGAAAATAGATTAAAAACCATAGTTAATAACAAAGCTAATCAATTTAAAGTATTTAAACATGCTCCGATTGGTGAAAGTTCATGTGGCTTTCCCATTAATCATTATAGTATTGGCGAGGGGCTTATTCATGTTTTATATATCGGAGGTTGTCATGGCAATGAAATTATTAGTGTTGATTTTGTTATCCAACTCATGGAAAATTTAGCTTTAGGAACGAAATCTTTTGCTACATTTGACCCAAGTATTTATACGATTGATTTTATTCCGTGCCTAAATCCGGAAGGTTTTTACACCACAACTTATGCCCTCGATACCAAAATTAAAAATTTAAATGAACAAGAGTTAGAAAATTTTTGTCGAGATTACTATTTAAAATATCGGCATGATGATGCCCTTGTTCTTAATATTAATCGTTTTTTAAAAGAGTATTCAGCTACTAATAATTTTGATAGTTCCAAAATCATTCAAGATTTTTGGCATCAATATCGGCACCAAAAACTAATAACTTATCAAGAGTTGGAAGCCTTTCTTCCCCCGAAAACCAATTTCGATTTACTGTGGAAGAAGTATTTTAAGACAAATCAAACAATCGATTTAACGAAACAACATCAAGAATTATTCAAGGATTTATCTCTGGATATAATTCCTAACCGTGATTATGCTCACCGGATTTTAAAAAATAAATTAAGTAAATTATATGCTCAAAATAATTTGCCATTTTATTCTTTAGCTAATTTTTATGCTAATGCGGACGGCGTAAATTTAAATGATAATAATCCTTATTATTATGAAGAATTAAAAAAGCTAAAACAAACCCAAGGTGTCGTTTATGATAGTTTTCATGAAAATAATTTACGCAAAGATATTCCTGGTTCCTTAGGAACTCCTAATTATGATTTAGAAAAGCCTTTTATCTATGCTAAAGAAAACCTAGCTTTATTAAATTTTTTAAATCAACAACAAGAAAAACATTTAAACTATGCTTCGATTAATTGTCATGGCACGGGTGGTTTACTTTATTTTTATCCAGTTACTGATAAAGACGATAATAATACTCGGAATTTCTCTTTTTTAATCAATAATATTTTAGCTACCGCCTATACCAAAACCACGGGACTAGTTTATCAAAATAAAACCAAGTCCAGTGATGCAATTAACAACTTAGCCTATAAAACTATGCCCCACCCCAGTCGAATAACCGGTTTCGGTGATGTCTTAAGGAAAAATTATAATGCCGCATTTTTACTAGAATTATCCAAAATGGGAGGTAATCCTTTAGCCCCATATGGCGATTATTTAGGAAATTATACCCTAACTATGCAAGCTAACTTTGAAGCTTTTAATACCCTTTTAAAAACCATCAAAAAAATTGATTATCTTTACGATTATCAATATTCAGTTATTAAAGAAAATGATACGGTTAGTTATAAATTAACACCCCATATTTAATTTATTTAAAAAATTATTTAAGATATCATCGGGAACAAAATATTTTTTTCCCTTATAATATACTTCATACTTATCTTTCTTTGGATAAGTATTTTTTAAAGCTCTAATTAATTCGTTTATATCTTCTTTATTTCCTGGTCTTTTTTCTTCCTTACCTATTTCATAAGAATTATCATCATAAATATATAAATCATTTTTTAAACAACTATTAGTTTTAGCTTTTATTTTTAAAAGATAATTGGTATCACTAGTAACATAAATAATAGTTGCTAAACTTAATACTAAGGAAAAAATTATTAAAGTTAATAATAAACATTTCTTCAAAGCTTATCACCTATTTTAATTATACCTTTATAAATCTGGTTTTTCAAGATTTTTACAGCTCTATAAATAGCACAAATAAAATATTTATGTTACAATTTTATCAGGGGATATACGGATATGAAAAAGGAAAAAGGTTTTATCATAAGTTTTTTAATTATAATCTACGGAGTACTTGGATGCTACATTCTAAAGCAAGCACTTATAAGTTTAAATATCATCCCTTTAATAAGGACAGATAATTGGCAATTTTATGAAAATAAACCAGGACAAGATTTAAGAACTAAACTAGAAAATAAACTTGGTTCTTTAAAAGTAAATATTTCTAATCGAGCTAATAATTACTTTCCTTTTTACGTTCCTTTAATGGAAAGTTATGAAGCTTTTAATTATCAAACTAATGCCCTATTTTATAAAAATATCCCAATTAAAACTAATACTGATAAAGAATATTTATTTTATAATGCTAATTATAATTTTTATTATTATGAAACCTTTTATAACGAACAAGAATTAAGTGAACGATTAGCTAAACAAATTAATTTTTTTAATAATTTAGCCCAAAATGATTATGAAATCTATATATATTTACCAAATAGATATGAATTAACTACTTTAAAAAATAATAATTTACATACTTATGTTGATACTTTTAAAAAGAAACTTACTAATAAAATAAAAGTTGAGGAATTAAATATAACAAATTATGATAATTATTTAACCTACTTTTATAAAACCGACCATCACTGGAATATATATGGTGCTATCAAAGGTTACCGAGATATCTTAAAAATGTTAGGTAAAAAGCCCATCAATAGTTTTAAAATTAAAACAGATGCTACTAAATATTATGGTTCTTTAGCTAAAACCGCCTTAAATACCCAAATATATGATACAATTAGTGATTTAGATTTAAAACTAGAATATGATTGTTTAGTTAATAACGAAAAACCGGATAATCTTTTTAAGCCTAGGGTTATACCTAGTAATAAAACTAATAAATATTATGACTACTACGTTGCCTATTTTAATGGACAATATGGGAATGTAATTTATGATTATCATCAACCCAAGGAAGAAAACTTATTAATCTTATGTGATTCTTTTGCTTGGCAAATTGATTATTTAATAGCTTCTTCTTTTAATCAAACCCATGTTATTAACTTACGATATGATGATTATAAAAATAATAATTTTAATCTAACTGAGTATATGCATACTCATAATATTAACAAAGTTTTATTTTTATATGAAAGTGGTTCAACTTTATTTGACCAATATAATTATGACTTCGGGGGGAGAGTGAAATAAAATGGTTTTTTCTGATGTTTCTTTCTTATTTATTTTTTTACCTATCTTTCTATTTACTTATTATTTAGGAAAAAAACGAAAAATTCGCAATATTATTTTATTAATATTCTCCCTACTTTTTTATAGTTATGGAGAACCAATATATATTTTATTAATGATTTTTTCCATTATCTTTAATTATTTTTTTACTCTATTTATGGCTAAGAAAAATAGTAAATTATTATTTATTACTTTAATTACTTTTAATTTAGGTTTAATCTTTATTTTTAAATATTATGATTTTTTTATCCAAAATATCAATAATATCTTTTCTTTGAATATTACTTATTTAAACCTGGCTTTACCAATTGGTATTAGTTTTTATACTTTTCAAATATTAACTTATGTTATTGATGTTTACCGGCATAAAGTTAAAGTGCAAACAAGTTTAGTCAATTTAGGTTGTTATATAAGTGCTTTTCCTCAGTTAATCGCGGGGCCAATTGTCCGCTATGAAACAGTTAATGAAGAGCTTCAAAACCGCCAAGAGTCAGTGGCTTTATTTAGTGAAGGCTTAAAAAGATTTATTATTGGCTTAGCTAAAAAAGTAATTATTGCTAATGAAATGGCTTATGTAGCTGATACTCTATTTCAAGGTGATTTAGAGCATCTGGGCTTCATTGGGGTTTTAATCGGGGGCATCACTTATACTCTCCAAATATATTATGATTTTTCTGGTTATAGTGATATGGCTATTGGGCTTGGTAAAATGCTTGGTTTTCACTATTTAGAAAACTTTAATTTCCCTTATATCGCCCAAAGTATTACGGATTTTTGGCGACGGTGGCACATCTCCTTATCTTCTTTTTTTCGGGATTATGTCTACATTCCTTTAGGTGGTAACCGCACTAGTACTTTAAGAGTGATATTCAATCTTTTAATTGTTTGGCTTTTAACCGGGCTTTGGCACGGGGCAAGTTGGAACTTTATTCTATGGGGCTTATACTATGCTCTTCTTCTCATCCTCGAAAAATTTATTTTAAAAAACATTATTAAAAAATTACCCAAATTTATTAAACACTTTTATACCCTTTTCTTTATTATTATAGGTTGGTTAATTTTTTATTTTACTAATTTTCATGATTTAATCATTGTATTTAAATCTTTATTCGGTTATTATGGTATTAGTAATTTAAAATTATTACAACACTATCAAATATTTAAAGTAAGAAGTATTATTATATTTATAATAGCTATTTATTTTGCTCATCCTACCAAGTTTGGACAAAAAAATACTTTATTAAATTATATATTACTTATTATTTTATTTTTAATCAGTATTATATTTATTTTAAGTTCAAGTTATAATCCCTTTATATATTTTCGTTTTTAAAAAGGAGCAAGGCAATGGATTTAGTCGATTTACAAAAAGATGCTTATCTTTTAGCTTATAAACAAATTATTAATAAAACTTTACCAGTTTCGGTAAGAAAAGAATATTTAACATTAAATAATCTAATAACTAATTTTTTAAAATACTGTTATATTTATCAAACTAATCTTCCTCTTGATGAGGGTAATAAAAAAGAAGAACAAATAATTTATCAACATTTAATAAAATTAGCTAAAGCGGCTTTAGAAGCTAATCTTGATGAGCAAATAATTATCATGGAAGAATTTACTAATTTAACAAATAAAGTTAAAAATATTTTAGCTACTAAAAAAGACCATTTTTTAACCGAAGTCAAAAATAGTCATTTAAAAATAAAGGAATTAGAAAAAGCTATAAGTAAGCAACTTAACTTACTTGATAATAATGGTTATGATTTAAATTATCTTCATAATTTAACTATCAAAAACTATCAAGCTATCGAAGTAATTGACCCTTATTTAGATACCGAATTAGTTAATATTATTGCAAAATCTTTAAATCAAACATTAAATCTATATCTTAATGCTTATGATGCTATTTACATATTCGCCAAAAAAATAATTACCCTTTATGAGCAAAAATCCTTACCTGATATTCATAATTTAGATACAGAAAAAATTCAAATAATTATGGACTTTATTAAATATTATGAATTAAAATTACAAAATGAATTTCCTACTTATGCCATTCATCTTGATGATTACTATAAGACTTTAATAACAATTAATAAATGGCTTGAAGACGATTATTTAGATTATAAAGCTTTAAAAAATGGCTTAGATGGTATTTCACCTTTGGCGAGTGTTTTAGCTAGTGATGGTTATAAAACAAAAATGCTTAAATGGAGTCAAAAAAAATTAGGCATTAGAGCTGAGGAAACTGTTCGTTCTTCAAGACCAAAATCTAATTTTCGAAATAAACTTTTTAATCAAGAAAATAATAAACCCTTAGATTAAGAATGAACTTAATTAAGGGTTTATTTTTAATTTAATTTTTTAAACAACCAATAGGAACAATATAAATGCCATCTTCATTTTGATAAGCATACTTGCCCGTAGCAATTAAAATCATCAGAAACGCTGGCTTTTTCATTTTATCATAATCAATTTTTTCTTTTAATTTTAGGAGGTTCATAGTTCCTTCCTTGATTAATTTATCGCCACCTAATTTTATTTCAATTAAACCATAAGATGCGTTTCTTAGATGAATTACCGCATCACACTCTAAGTCCTGAGCATCTTTATAGTGATACAAGCGACCATCAATACTTTCCGCATACACCCGTAAATCTCTTATACATAAATTTTCAAATATTAAACCAAAAGTATTTAAATCATTTAGTAAATCTTTAGGGCCAACTCCTAAAGTGGCTACTGCGATTGAAGGGTCAACAAAATAACGAGTGTTAGATGTTCTTATTGCGGTCTTACTTCTTAAATTAGGGTTCCATGCGGGAGCTTCTTCAACCACAAATATTTTTTTCAATGCCCCAATATATGATAATACCGTATCCGTATCTAAAGAAAATGAGTCATTATTAAGCATATCATTTTTGATGGTTTCATTTGATGCTTGACTACCAATATTACGAGCATAACTTCGCATTAAATTACGAACTCTTTCGGGATTTCGGATAACATTATCAACCCGTGAAATATCCGAATTTATAATTGCATCACAATAATCAAAAGCTTGGTCTAAAGCTATATCCTTATCCATAAAAATACTTCTTGGCCAACCACCTCGACAACATAAATAAGCAATATCATCTAATTCTAATTTATTTATCCCTTTTATATTAGGATTATTTTTAAATAATTCGGCAAGACTTACTTCCCCATTAGACTCGCCTGACTCATATAAAGTCATTGGTCGCATGGTTAGCCAAGCAAATCTTCCGGTTCCCGTATGGATTACTTCGTCCATATTAGCGGGAACAGCTGAACCAGTTAAAATATATAGTCCTTCGGCATTTCGATGGTCTACCGAAAATCTTATTGCATCCCATAATTTAGGAGCTACCTGCCATTCATCAATTAACCGGGGATTATCGCCCTCGAGTAGTAATTGTGAATTTAAATCAACTAAACTCAAAACTTGTTGTTGAGTTTCAGGATTAGCTATATACAAAACACTATTGGCAATTTCTTCGGCGGTCGTAGTTTTACCACACCATTTTGAACCTTGAATTAAAACTGCTCCTTTTCCTTTTAATTTTCTTGCTAATAATTCGTCTACAATTCTCTTTTTATATTTCCGCATAAAAATCCCTCCATGCGATAATTATACCAATAATATTGCCTATAAACAATACTTTTCGGTTATTTGTAGCAAAATCGTTCGGTTATTTGTGACAAAATCGTTCGGTTATTTGTAGCATTTTCATTCGGTTATTTGTAAATTTTAAATTTCAATTAATTCATATTCTTTAGTACCTACACCTAGGTTAGCTGCGGCATCAATGGTATGTGTTCCTTGTCTTGAATTAATTCTTTCAAGTAAATGTTCTTTTCCTGGGTCATCAGAATTAATTACTAAATCAATACAAGCTTGGTCGATAGCAACTGGGTCAGTTGAAGCGAGAATACCAATATCTTGCATACAAGGGTCCTCAGCAACATTACAACAATCGCAATCAACAGACATATTACACATTACATTAATATATAAAATATTATCTTTAAAATAATCAACTACTGAGGAAGCGGCATCTGCCATAGCTTCTAAAAATTGGATTTGGTCGGTTTGAAACATTTCTTCGTAACTACCATTTTCTTTACCAGCACAGTGAATAAATCTTTTACCCTTGCTTGAAGCAATACCAATGGATAGTTGTTTTAAAGCCCCACCGTAGCCACCCATAGGATGACCTTTAAAATGACTTAAAACTAACATTGAGTCGTAATTTTCTAAATTTTTACCAACATAATTTTTTTTAATTACTTTTCCCTTAGGAATTTCTAAAACCATATCTTCTTTAGCATCTAATAAATCAACAGTATAATATTTACTCCATTCATGGTCTTCAAGTAATTTTAAATGTTTTTCTGTTGTATCTCTAGCACCATCATAAGCGGTATTACATTCAACAACTGTCCCCTTTACATAATCAATAATATCTTTCATAAATTCTGGATGTAAATAATTTTGATTACCAGCTTCACCAGAATGAACCTTAACAGCAACCTTACCAGGTAATTCCTTATTTAAGGTCTTATAAACTTTTACAACATTTTCAGGGGTTATTTCCCTAATAAAATAAACTTTTGCTTTTTTCATCTAATTTTCCTCCATATTTATCTTAACACATTTATTTTATTTTTTATATCTTTAATAATTACATTTTTCATCACAACATTTTTCATTTTCTTTTTCTAGTTCAATTGTCGAATGGTCTATTGCTACTGTTTTTAATTTTCTTTTAATATCAGCTTTTATCTTCGGAGAAATATCCTCGACAATAACATGCATCGTGGCATAATTATGAACCCCATCAATACTTCTTATATGAATATGATGAATACCTTTAACCCCTTTTAATTCTAAAATATTCTTTTTTACCTCTTCTAAATTAACATTATCGGGTATTCTTTCTAAGAATATATCCAAAATTATTTTTAAATTTTCTAAAGCTTCTTTCAAAATATATAAAGCTACCAAAATAGATAAAACTGAATCTAACCAAGAAATATGGGTAAATAACATAACTATTCCCCCGATTAAAACGACTACCCATCCTAAAACATCTTCTAGCATATGTAAATTAATGGATTTTTGATTTAATGTATCTTTTTCTCTCGTTACTAAAGCGGCTAGTAAATTAACAATTACACCAACAACAGCCAAGACTAAAATTCCTTGATAATTTAAGGAAACTGGCTTAAAAATTCGTTTAATAGCATTATATATGACCAAAATAGAACCACTTATTAAAATAAAAGTTGTTATAATACTTCCTAAAACCGAAAAACGTAAATATCCATAAGTATAAATATCATCAGGATTTTTTTGACTCTTTTTTTCTAAAACATAAGCTAGAAAAATACTTAGGCAATCGCCAAAATCATGAAAAGAGTCTGACATAATAGCCACACTTTTCGTAAATAATCCGCCAACAAATTCAATTATGGAAAAACTTAAATTAAGTAAAAAAGCTACTAATATGTTTTTGGAACTTTTCATTTTATATCCCCATTGTTAATGTTTCAGGTAAAGTACTTGCCCCATCAATCACAAAACCTTGGGCGGTAATATAACTCGCTTCGTTGCTAGCTAAAAAGGCGGCTAGTTCGCCAACTTCTTCGATAGTCCCCATTCTTTTCATAGGAATAGCATCAACAATGCCCTTTATTACCTCATTAGGATTTTCTTTATTAGTTAACTCAGCCATTTTATCAATCATTGGGGTTTTAATATAACCTGGTAATATGGCATTAACCCGAATATCATCATCAACTAATTCCCGAGCTAAAGCTTTGGTAAATCCCATTAAAGCGGCTTTTGTTGTCGCATAAGCAACTTCTCCCGCATCAGCGACCATAACTCCCGTAACACTGGAAAGATTGACTATTGCTGCTCCCCGATTTTTCATATATGGTAAACAAACTTTTGTCATATTCCAAGTTCCTTTAATATTAATATCAAAATGATAATCTCGTTCTTCATCTGTCATCGTATCAAAACTTTTTAAATTACATACTCCAGCATTATTTACTAAAATATCAATATGTCCAAAAATAGTAACAACTTCATCAATAACCTTCGTTAATTCTTCTTTATTTCTTACATCTACTTGATAACCAATTACTTGCCTACCATCTTCTTTTAAACTTTCTACTGTTTCAAAGACTTTATTACTATAATCTATAATAATAACTTTTGCACCATAGTCTAAAAAAACTTTAGCTATTCCTAAGCCATTACCCATGGCACCTCCTGTAATAACTGCAATTTTTCCAGCCAATTTTGCCATAATTTATCACTCCATTCTTTCTAAATTAATTATACTTAATATCGAAATAAAAGAAAAGAATAAATAAAATTATTTTTAAACTTGCAAACGATAAGGACTTCCCTCAGTCCCTGTTCCCTCTTTATATAAGGTAGATGCTTTTAGGTAAAAAGATGGTCTAACTGTTTGAGAACGTACGCTTTCTTGTGGCCAATCACCAATATATCCACCTCCATCCATGTGCATTACTGAATTATTTGTCGTATAAACACGAGTTATGGTAAATTCATAAAAGCCATTAAAAAGCCAGTTTTCGGCAATAACAGTAGGCAAGTGAATTGGTTGATACCAATAATCCTTGGGAATAGCAAAATAATAATCATTAACATATAATAAACCCACCATAGCATTTGTTGTTAATAAATCTTGAGTACATGTAATAAAATTTCCATCATTATCAACACACTTATTTTCATCACCTACTTTTACCCTATTAGCACCTACTTCATCATCATACATAGTTCTAGGCTTGTGTGTAACACCACCACCTGCTCCTCCAATAAACCAAGTTGTATTTTCTATTTCATTTTGCCATTTTGTTTCTAAAGTTCGTAAATATCCCGAAACTGTATCATTTAATTTTGCTTTTATTTGACTATTATTCCAATTATTATTTTTATTTGTTCCAATCCATTGAAAAGTATGTACATTATCTGTTGTATGAACCCGTGGTGTAAATTTTCCATTTGTACTACCAAAAATATTTCCTACAGCAAATTTTGTTAATCCCAATTCATCTTCGGTAATATATTCACTTTTTATTAATTTTACCCGATACTCTGTTTTACCATTTACTTCAAAAGGATAGATGCCAATTATTCGATATAAATTAGTATATGGGCAAGGTGATACATCAGAACCAAAACAGACAAAATTATCCGGATTATCTCCTGAATACCGATAAGCTAAATCACCAGCATCATCAATTACCCCGTCATTATTTACATCTATTTTGCCATCATGAAGTATTAAATTTACTCCATCTTGTTTTTTGGCTACTACTTGAGCTAACGTTTGATTATTTTCTTCTTCATGGAAATATGCTTTCGTTTTAACTGTTTCGGTATATGGATTAGAATATCTTTCATTTTCATCTTTTACTTTGACATTAATAGTATAATCTGAATTACTTTTTAATCCATCAAAAGTATATTCAACTTTATCAGTACCATCTATCTCAACAGGCTCATTACTATCTAGTTGAAAATAATATTTATTTATATTCCCATCATGACTTGTTCCAGTCGCTATTACTTTTATCTTTTCATAATCTTTTTCAATGCTTACATTTACCTCAGGTATTTCATATTTATCAGTTGTAATAATTGTTTCATAAATATTACTTTGATACCCTTCTGTATCTTTAGCATAACTATATATTTTATAATTTTGATTTTCTTTTAAAGGCTTGCCATCATCGGTGGTTGTAAATTCATATGAAGCTTCTTTACTTTCATGATAACTATAACTCATAGCCTCACTTAAACTTAACATACTTATAGCTTGAGGTGCTTCGTCAGTTTCTTCAATGGCAAAATAATATGTATCGATATCATTTGTTCCCTCTTCAATTTCTAAACTTGTACTTATACTTTTATAAGTAGTAGTAGATGTAATCTTTTTTATTTCAGCTAAATCATAGGTTTCCACATCTTGAGGAGTTATTAAAATACTTCCTTTAAAACTTTTACCAGCATTTTGGTTTTGATTACTTCCTAAATTTACTAAAGTTACTTCTATTTGCCATTCATCTACTTTAGCTTCACCATTAGCTTTTATTTCATTTTTTAACTTTATTGGATAAGCTCCATGTTTAACATTAGTTATATCAAAACCTTGGTCTTTTACATAAGTAAATCCAGACATTTCAGTTAGCATATCACCATTTGGGTCGGTTACCTTTAATATTAATTCGGGTTTTAATTCACTTGTTGTATATTCTAGTTCATTTTCTTCAATTATTAAATAAATATTATAGTATTCAGTAGCTTCTTTAGTATTATTGTTGGGAGTTAAAGTTGCTGTAACTATTGTATCATCTGTTATATTAGCACTACCTGATTTAAAGTTATCTTGATTAGCATTTATTAAAATAGCATCACCATTGTTGAAGGTAAGTGAGTCAGTTGTCCCAGAGCTAATCTCAATATTAGCACTTCCACCTGTTCCTTTTTGTGCTTGAAAGAACGCATAAGTGGCACCAATCACGACAAACAAAAGTGTAAACAATGTAAACAAAATTAAACCCTTTTCTTTTCTAGATTTATTCATAAAATACATACCCTCATTCTAAGGCATA
>CANQCI010000040.1 GCA_947589675.1 uncultured Bacilli bacterium
CTTAGAATGAGGGTGTCTATTTTATGGAAAAATATAGAAAAGAAAAAGGTTTAGTTGTGTTTACATTGTTTACACTTTTGCTTGTCGTTGTTGGTGCGACTTATGCGTTCTTTCAAGCACAAAAAGGAAGTGGAGGAAATGCGGAGATTGAAGTCGGTGCTGGCACCACGGACTCTCTAACTTTTCATGTCGGAACACCAATCAATATCACAGCATCGTCAGATGATTTTTATCAAGGAGCCAGTGATAAATCAGGAACGACAACAGCAATGGCGAAATTAGTGCCTAATAATAATACAAACCAAGCCCAGGATAAATATAATGTTTATTTTATCATTGATCAAAATGATTTTACTTATTCCACTGAAGATAAACAAGTTGAACTTTTATTAAAAGTCAAAAATCCTGACCATGGGGAAGTAGCAAGTATTGAAGGATTAATTTACAAAGAAGATTTACAAGGTTTTGATATAACAATGCGGCATGGTACCTTTAAAATTACTGTTGATGATGAAATAAGTGCTAATTCCCAAGATGGTACTGAGGAAACATGGGAGTTTGAAGTAATACTTCGAAATCTCACTACTAATCAACAAGAAAATACTGGTAAAACTTTTCAAGGTAAAGTTTTAATTACGACAGAAGAAAAAGAAACTTATGTAATGCCTGAGATAAATAGTATTATTGAAAACTCTAAAGATTATGAAAGTATCACAGTTAATTTATTAGAAAACGAAAAGCATACAGAAGAAATAGATAAATATTATTATGCGATTGAAGAAACAGATGAAGAACCAGCCGCAGCTAGTATAATGAGTATTGCAGAAAAGCTAGAACCAAATTATGTTGAGTCAGATGAACCAACGCATACATTTAGAGAATTAAATGGCGAAGCTTTAAAAGATAATCAAAATTATAAAATATATGCTTATTCTAAAGATGTACAAGGAATAATGAGTGCTATAAAAACAGCTATCATTAAAACAGATGAATACTTAAATGTTAAAGTAACTGATTTAACTTTAGTAAATAAAACTTTAACAAGTATTAAAGTAAAAGCGACAGCTGTTGCTGGAACTAAGAATGTAAAAGAATATGCTTTTAAAATAGAAAATCATGATACCTATGGTAATTGGAGTGAATGGCAAGCTAGTGATGAATATGAATTTACTGGATTAGTTGATACAACTAACTATAATATTCAAGTTAAAGTAAGAGATGAATTAGATAGAGAATCAGTAGATAGTTTTGATAAAGAAGAAAGTACCGAAACTTATGTTTATCCAAGTGTTAAAACTTTTACAGTATCAGATATAACATCGAGTATCATAAAAGTAAATGGAACACTTAATGATGGAACAGGGACAGTAAGTAAAGTTGAGTATCAAAGAAATGGGGATGCTAATTGGTATCAAGGAACTAATACTAATGGAACTTACTCTTATTCATTTGGAAGTTTAACAAAAGCAACAGCTTATACATTTAAAATCAAAGTAACAGATAGTAACAATCGTGAAAAAATATTCGAAGATGCTAGTTATAAAGGAACGACATTAAATAATTATTTAGTCAAAGCAACTGTATCAGGTGGAACGGCTACACCTACGCAAGCAACAGTTGACCATGGTAAAAGTACAACTTTTGCGATAGCAGCAACCACAGGATATAATTTAAGTGCCGCGACTGTGTCAGAAGCTGGTTGTACTTTTAATACAGATAAAACCAAATTAACAGTAAGTAATGTGACAGCAGCCACAACATGTACAGTTACAATACCAAAATTAGAATATAATGTCACCGTAAATGTAACTGGCGGTACAGTAGATAAATCGCCAAAGTCAGTAAAATATAATGAAAATGTAACATTTACAATTACAGCTAGTAGTGGTTATGATATAACCACAGCCAAAGTAACAGGTGGAACTGGTTGTACTTTAAGTAATGGTAATAAAACGTTAACGGCGAGTAATGTAACATCAGCAAGAACTTGTACGGTAACAATTTTAAAAACTCAAACATTGAGTTCATATGTCATAAGTAAAGTTGGAACATCTGGAAGTGGAACATTAGCTCAACACACAACAAGTTTAGCTAATAGTGCTAAAGATAATAGTTATCGCTATTCCGGAAATAACCCAAATAA
Source organism: uncultured Bacilli bacterium (assembly GCA_947589675.1). Lineage (GTDB taxonomy): Bacteria > Bacillota_I > Bacilli_A > RF39 > UBA660 > Onthocola_B. The sequence continues at coordinate 2,144 of CANQCI010000040.1, forward strand.
CTTTGTCTGTTTTGGAAATGGTAGTGAAAACTATAACAATGGTGGAGATACTTGTCCTGATACTAATTTATATCGAATAATTGGTGTATTTGGCAACCAAATAAAATTAATCAAGTCGGAATACATAACCAGTGCTGAATTAGGAATAGCCAGTGATGGTAAGCCAAGTACAGGAAGTTACGATACTTTGAAAAGAGTAAAAGTAGCTCCAAGTGATGGATTTAACTGGAATAAAACAGATGATAATACATGGGGAAGTAGCACATTATATCAAGCGTTAAATGGAGGTTATTTAAGTAAATTAGGTACAACATGGAAAAACAAAATAGCGACAACAACATGGCATGTGGGAGGTCATAATACATATGAAGTAACGCCAAAAGTAATGTATGATGTGGAAATAAAATCAAGTCCTACAGTTTCTGCTCAAATCGGTTTGATGTATGCTTCGGATTATGGATTTGCAAGCGAACAAAATAGTTGGGCATCTTCATTATATGGTTATGATAATGCCAAAAATAACAACCGAGAAAATAACTGGTTATTTAATAATGTTTATGAATGGACAATATCGCTCGACTCCCGCTTTTCCAACCTTGCGTTCTATGTCTACGACGGCGGGGGTGTGCGCACCCGCAACATCGTCAACTATGCGTGCGGGGTTCGGCCGTCCTTTTATCTAAATACTAATGTCAATGTCATCGTGGATACAACCAAAGATGGCTCAGTTTCAAAACCATTCCGTATTGTTGTCTAGGAAAAATAAAAAATAGGCGAGAGCCTATTTTTTCCGTTAAAGACATGATATAATATAAAAAATAAATGGTGGGAATATGACGAAAGTAAGATACGGAAAAAAGGAAGATATTGAATTAATTAATATAGGTTTCTTTTATAATGCTTGGTTAATAATGGGTAAAAAAAATAAAAAGCTTATTTTTAAGTTTCTAAATATATATAATAAAAGAGTAAAAGAAATTAATATATATAAAAAAGATGAAAAGGGTAAGCTTATAAACTATACAAAAGTACCTGGTATTTGTTATTATGATGTGCCAAGTCAAAAGTTAATTATTGAGTATTATAAAGATGATCCTAATAAAACTTATGAAGATATAATTGTGAAGCATCGGGTAGTTCATGAAAATTCCCATGCCTTCGCTGACTTACTTCCCCTTATGTATGGACAAAATAAACAAGGGATAGTTAAAGATAGTGTCATATACCGCAATGAAATGGGGCTAATTGCCACCCTTGATTATCACACTAAAGATTATATAGAACACCACTATTATAATAAGTTCTTTAATGAAACAATGATGGATATCATGGCGGCTTTAGCAATAAAATTTTATGTTAAGAAAGAAAAATTTTATAATATTTGGGATATAGAACCTGAATATTTAAAAATTACTTCTTCCTTTTATGAAAAGTTTATTCCTTTAACTTTTTTAGCTATTGCCGCTTTTAGTAATGATGTTGTTGATTATTATCAATTATTAAAAAAAGGTTATGGAATATGTAATTTAAAAATAAATAAAGATTTAATTTTAAATGATTTTTTATACGGTATATATTATGATCCTCAACATATAGAAAGAGTATTTAATAAAATAAATGGTAAAGTAACTTATAAAATATTATGTGAAGAATTAGATTATTTATATATAGCTTATAAAGAACAACATATATGGCGAAAAGATAAATTAATTTTTGCTATTCGGATTATTGATTTATATCGGCTTAAAAAGATTCAATATTATTTAGAAAATAATATTGTTAGTCGAGATAAATTAATTAAAATTATGTTAAATTTTGAAAAAGTATTAATTTATGTTAAAGATTATTATGGGATTACCGAAGAAGAAATGGGGGATAATAGATGAATGATTGGCAAGTTTGGTTGGTACCATTTAAAGTAAGTAAAGAAGAAGCTTTTAAGATAATGAAGAATTATTTTCAAAAAAGAGCTCTTTTGTTAAATAAAGATTTTAAAAGTAATTTTAAGGAAGAAAATTTGCAAGTATGTTATTATCCTTTGTATGTTGTTGATGCTAATTTACAGGCTAGCTTTTCGGGGCTAGGAGAAATTTTAGATAAAGAAGAAACGAAAAAAATAGGAAGTGAACAAATTACTTATTATGATGCAAGTAGTTATATTGTGGAAAGAGATTTTGATTTATATATAAGTGATTATCAGTTTTATACTTTTACGAGTGTTATAGTTAAAAAAGTAGCTCCTTTTGATTTAACTAATTTAACCCCTTATAATGAGAGTTATTTACAAGAATATACTTTTGTAAGTGATAATGCTTATGATGCTAATATCGTAAATGATGAACTTAAAAAAATAGCTAAAGAAGAAGTAAAAGATAAGACTACGAAATTTAATCGAGGGATAGTTTGGGCAAAAGAAGACATAAATTTAACTAGCTTTAAAGGGAAAATAGTTTATGTACCCATATATTTATATCGTTATCAAAATGATTATATATGTTTAAATGGAGTTAATAAAAAAATAAATAGTTTTTATAAAATAGATAAAGTTCCTTTAATAGTTATAACAATAGTATTAGAAGTTATTGGTTTTATCTTATGTTTTACTATTAAATTCCCTTTTGATTTTTTATTCTTAGGATTAGGGTTTTATTTTTATTTCTATTATATTAAATATTTTATTAAGAAAGAAGTTATAGTTAGTAATGAAGCTATTAAGAAAAATATTAGTAATTTAAGAGAAAATGATACATTTAGAGAAAAACTTACCCAACTTACTAATGCTAAAATCACGGGGTATAAAGAGTAAAATTTGTCGAAATTTAACTAGTTTTGCCAAAGGGTGTCGAAATATGTCGGAAAACTCACATTTATTTTAGAACTTTGCTAGAATGTATCTTGAAAGCGGGTTTTGGTAAATAAAATTAAACAAATCAAAAAATCCTGTTTGAGTTAAAAAAACTCATTTATAAAATACATAACTCATTTTAAACTTCCACTACACATCTTTTACTGCCTATATTATTAAAAAAATCCGCTTTCACTATTTATAATAGATGTGGTAAAATAGTGAATACGAGGAAGTGGGAAAATGAATTTACCAGATTTGAAAGTTGCGAGAAATAGACAAGCAACTCCAACAGAGTATGTTAATTTAGAATTAGATATAAAACCAGCCTTCAAGGGGCAAAAGTATTTTCTTCGCACTTATGGGTGTCAGATGAATGTGCATGATTCAGAAGAAATTAAATATTATTTGGAAGCTTTAGGTTTTGAAGCTTGCGAAAAGTTAGAAGAAGCCGATATTGTCGTTTTAAATACTTGTGCCATAAGAGAAAATGCCAAAGATAAAGTGTATGGTTATTTAGGGCGTTGTAAGCATTTAAAAAAAATTAAACCGAATTTAATTATTTGTTTAGCTGGGTGTTTAATGCAAGAACCCCATGAAATAGATGAATTAAAAAGTAAACATGATTATGTAGATATAATTATTGGTACTCATAATATTTATGAGTTACCCAAGTTAATTGCGGTTCATACTGGTAAACAAAATATTGAAGTATTTTCAAATAGTGATAAAGTTTTTGAAAATATTAAATATAGTCGGGATTCGAAGGTATCAGCTTGGATTAATATTGCTTATGGCTGTGATAAGTTTTGTACTTATTGTATAGTTCCTTATACCAGAGGTAGAGAACGAAGCCGGAAGATGGAAAATATTTTAGAAGAAGTTAATTATTTAAAAGAAAAGGGTTATCAAGAAATAACTTTATTAGGTCAAAATGTTAATGCCTATGGAACTGATTTAAAACTAGGTTATGATTTTGCCACTCTTTTAGAAAATGTAGCTAAAACCAATATTCCCCGTATTAGGTTTGTTACATCCCATCCTTGGAACTTTACTGAGGCGATGCTTGATGTTATTAGTAAATATCCTAATATTATGCCGTATATTCATTTACCTTTACAATCAGGAAGTAATGCCATCTTAAAGAAAATGAACCGACGTTATACACGGGAAGAATATTTAGAATTATTTAGAAAAATTAAACAAAAGATTAAAAATGTGGCTATTACGACGGATATTATTGTCGGTTTTCCTAATGAAACTGAAGAAGATTTTTTAGCTACTTTAGATATGGTTGAAACTTGTCAGTTTGATGGAGCATTCACTTTTATTTATTCGAAAAGGGAAGGGACGGTGGCTGCCACTTTAGAAGATAAAGTCCCTAAAGAAATAAAAGAAGAAAGACTAAAACGATTAAATAAAGTGGTAAATAAATATAGTTTAGCTAGTAATAAACGGTTACTTAACCAAGTTGTTCCTGTTTTAATTACGAAAGTAAGTGAAAAAGATGAAACTAAAGTCTGTGGGTATACCGACACCTTTAAGCTTGTTAATGTTGATGCCCCAAAGGATTTAATTGGCAAGATTGTTGATGTCAAAATAACTGATGCCAAAAGTTTTAGTTTAGATGGCGTTTTAAATCAAAAAATATAACACTCAAATCCGAGTGCTATATTTTTTATTTAACTAACATATCACAAATTAAATTGGTTATTTCCGTAGGATTATCAATTGGTAATCCTTCAATTAGGCGAGCTTGAGCATATAAAACTTTACTATATTTTTTAAGTTCTTCTTTATCTTTTTTATATAAGTCTTGTAATTTCTTAGCAATAGGGTGATGCGAATTTATTTCTAAAATCTTTTGAGCTGTGATGTTTTCATTCATTGGCATAGCTTGCATTGTTTTTTCCATTTCCACGGAAATTTCCCCTTCACTTGATAAACAAACAGGGTGATTCTTAAGTCGATTAGTAAACTTAACTTCTTTAACATCTAAGCCATCTTTCATTAAAGTTAATAGATCTTTAGATTTATCATTTAATGTTTTAAGTTCTTCTTTTTCTTCCTCGCTATCTAAATCAATTTTATCACTACAAACATTTTTAAATTCTTTATCTTCGTATTTACCCATTACTTTAAAGACAAATTCATCTAAATAATTAGGACATAATAAGACATCTTTATCTTGGGCTTCCATCGCTTCTACTTGCGGTAGGGCTTTAATTTGGGCAAGGGATGATCCGCAGGCATAGTATAAATCTTTTTCGGCTTGGTTCTTTTCGGCATATTCTTTTAAAGTAACCATTTTATCTTCTTTTAAAGAATGAAACATTAATAAATCCGCGAGAGTATCTTTATTCATTCCATAGCTATTATAAATGCCAGCTTTAATTTGTAAGCCAAAGGCTTCCCAGAATTTTAAATAATCTTCTCTTTTTTCTTCTTGCATAGTTATTAATTCATTTTTGATATGTTTTTCAATATTAGTAGCAATAGTTTTTAAAACCCGATTTTGTTGAAGCATTTCTCTTGAAATATTTAAGGATAAATCGGCGGAGTCCACAACCCCTTTAACAAAACTAAAATAATCAGGGATTAAATCCGCACATTTTTCCATAATTAAGACCCCATTAGAATATAATTGTAATCCTTTTTCATAATCTTTAGAATAATAATCATAACTAGCATGAGAAGGGATATACATTAACGCATTATATTCTAAAGTCCCCTCAGTTTTTGTATGAATATGTCTTAATGGTTTTTCATAATCAAAAAATTTATCAGAATAAAAAGTATTATATTCTTCTTCACTAATATCTTTTTTATTTCTTCGCCATAAAGGAACTAAACTATTGATAGTTTCCATTTTCGTTTCTTTATCATCTTTAATTTCCATTTTAATTGGATAGGTGATATAATCTGAATATTTTTTAATTAAACTTTTAAGTTCATAATCATCTAAATAACGGTCATATTCTTCACCATCTTTAATAGTTAAGATAATATCAGTCCCATAGTTATCTCGACTAGCTTTTTTAATGTTGTAACCTTCAATGCCCTCAGAAACCCAAAGATTAGCTTCATCAGTTTTGAAAGCCTTGGAGATAACTTCGACTTTACTAGCTACCATGAAAGCTGAGTAAAATCCAACCCCGAATTGCCCAATTATATCAATATTTTCTTTCTTTTTATTTTCTTTTTTAAAATCAAAAGAACCACTTTTCGCAATTGTTCCTAAGTTGTTTTCTAATTCTTCTCGTGTCATTCCAATCCCATTATCAGAAATGGTTAAAGTTCCTTTTTCTTTATCAGGTTTAATAATTATGGCAAAATCATCTTTATTAATTTTAATTTTTTTATCCGTTAATGATTTATAATGTAATTTATCAATAGCATCAGATGCATTAGAAATAATTTCTCTTAAAAATATTTCTTTATTCGTATAAATTGAATTAATCATTAATTCCATTAATCTTTTTGATTCAGCTTTAAATTCTTTCATTTTTCTTTTTTCTCCTCTAGCACTCATAATATCTAAGTGCTAAATTGATTATAGTATAACCCCAAGGGGATGTCAATACTAAAAAAATGAATTTAGATTACCTAAACTCATTTAATTTCACAAATGGCTCCGTCTTCCTCAGCCGATTTTTTACTATCTTCGATAGTACTGGTATCATCTTTTAACCCTTCAAATCCTTGTTCTTTTAAATCATCCGCATTAGCTTTTAAAACATCAATATCTAAAATAGTATTATATTTATAATTTTGATCATCAACTACTACTTTTAAACTTAGACCTTCTTTAGTAAATTCTTGATTATCTTGATCCATATTTTCTTTAAATTTATCCCAATTTTCTTTTACGGTACTATCAACAATTGTTGTATTAACTTCCACTTTCATATGGTTTAATTTATCATTTTTATAAGTCATCGAAATTACTTGTTCAATACTCATCTCATCATCAGTATCCGTTGAAGTACAAACTAACATTTGTTCTTTTTCGAGAGCTTTTTCGGGGGTTTGCCCACAGCCAGTTACTAAAACAAGAACAAATAAACTTAAAAATAACATCATAACTTTTTTCATAACATCTTCTCCTTAATTTTTTAATCACTATCAATTTTAAATTCTACGGCAACAATGCTGGTTTCATATTTATCTTGTTCTTTATCTTTTTCTATCTCAACTCCCTTAATAATCCGATATGTTCCTGAGGGTAATTTGCCATAAAAGACTTCCCAATTAATATCTATCTCGGTGCTTTCATGAGCTTCAAGAAGTATCAAAGGCAAATTAAAATACTTTTCCACATCAATTGTATACCATTTCCCATCCTTTTTTACTTCAATACTATATGGGTTTCCATATCTTAATTGTTTGGCACTTTTATTAGTTAAAATAACAGTTGCTCCCTTATTGGTTAGAGTATCAGGTTTAATTTCTAAAGAAGCATCTTTATTAGAAATCTTTAAATCAGAAACACTTCCCAAGGGTAAATCACTATCTATTTTTTGACAGCCCGCTAAACCAAGGGTAAAAATACCAAGTATTAAAAATAATATTATTTTTTTCATCTAGTTCTCCATCACCAAAATTTTTAAATCCTTTGTCAATTTCATGATAACATGGAAATTTTGTTTTTACAAGTTGGCAATTTTTAAATAATTTACAGGCAAAAAATATTAATGTTATGATATAATTTATTTACCAAAAATATTTAGGTGGAAAGATGTATAAAAGAAAATGAAAAAAAGAAAATGTATTGAATTATTTGCCGGAGCTGGGGGACTGGCTTTAGGATTAGAACAAGCAGGATTTGCTGAAATAGCTTTAATAGAAATAGATCATGTGGCCTGTGAAACTCTTAGAGTTAATCGTTCAAGTTGGAATGTAATAGAAGAAGATATTGTAAAATTTGCTCAAAAAGACTTATTAAAAGAATTTAATTTAAAAAAGGGAGAATTAGATTTAGTTTCTGGGGGTTATCCTTGCCAAGCTTTTAGTTATGCGGGTAAAAAATTAGGCTTTGCTGATATAAGAGGGACAATGTTTTATTACTATGCCGAATTTTTAAGACAATTACAACCTAAAATGTTTCTTGTAGAAAATGTTAAAGGGTTAATTAGTCATGATGGGGGAAAAACGATAAAAACTATGGTAGATGTTTTTGAAGAACTAGGCTATGTCGTAACTTATCAAGTATTAAATGCTTGGGATTATGGGGTAGCAGAAAAAAGACAAAGAGTTGTTATCATTGGGATACGGCAAGATTTAGAAAATAAAGTCCATTTTGCTTATCCTGAACCCCATGATTATAAACCAGTTTTAAAAGATGTTTTAAAAGATGTGCCCGCCTCAGTTGGAGCTAAGTATCCGGAGGCTAAGAAAAAAGTATTTGATTTAGTCCCTCCAGGTGGTTATTGGAAAGATTTGCCAGATGATGTAGCTAAAGATTATATGAAATCTTGTTATTACATGGGTGGGGGAAGAACGGGAATTGCCAGAAGACTATCCTGGGATGAACCATCTCTTACGCTTACTTGTTCGCCCATGATGAAACAAACTGATCGATGTCATCCTGATGAAAGTCGCCCTTTAACAACTAGGGAATACGCCAGGATTCAATCATTTCCTGATGAGTGGCAGTTTGCTGGCAAAATGAATGATATCTATAAACAAATTGGCAATGCTGTTCCCGTTAATTTAGCCAAATGTATTGGTGAAGCCATAATGATGGCTTTAGATGGAGGTAAAGTATAATGTGGGAAATTCCTTTTATAACGGAAGAAGATTTTCAATTAAATATTCAAAATACAATTAATGCTTATTATAAAGCAATAAAATCTATCGATATAGCTAAATTTAATAGTAATTTAATTGATCCTATTAAATTAATCTTTGATATGAAAGTCTATAATAAAACTCCTGAAAGTTTAATAGATGATGAAATTAATAGACAAGTGGATCGAACTAATTCTAATACAATTGGTTATTTTAATCAAAATATGTTTAAATATATCAAAAATTGTGAAGTACCCAAAAATGGATTTGATGTAATATATACCAATCCTAATACAGGGCAAAAAATTTATGTAGAAATGAAAAATAAACATAATACCATGAATAGTGATTCTGCTAATAATGTATATAATAAAATGCTTAATAAATTAAAGAAAGAACCCGATGCTAAATGTTATTTAGTCGAAGTTATTGCGAGAAAAAGTCAAAATGAAGTTTGGACTTTTTCTCGCAATACCAATGAATCAATTAGAAGAGTTTCCATTGATAGATTTTATTATGAAGTTACGGGTATTAAAAATGCTTTTAAAATGATATGTGATGTTTTACCGAAAGAAATCGATATAGCTATTAAAAAAATAAGAGCAGTAGATAATCCGGATAATCTTGTTTTTGGCGAACTAAATGAAATTAATCCTGATATTATTAAAGCTATGTTTTTATTAGCCTTTAGGACTTATGAGGGATTTAGCAATAATTAAAGACTTAAATTATAAAGTTTTATTAAGAATTTATCTAATTCTTTTTGATTATTACAATTTTTTATAAATAATATATCATTAGAACTTAATTCGGGAAGAGAAAAATTTTTAACATATTTTTTTTGATAGCATTTATAATTTCCGGATATACTATAACTTGTATTATCAATATAATACTTCATAATAATAGAATTAAGAATTTTTAATAAGACATCTTCATCTATATCATAATTAGTAAGACAATAACCATTAGAAAAGAGAAAATCTTTGTTATTAAATTTAAAAAAATTAGGACTTTCATTAAAGGTGGAAAATAATATTTTTTTATCCCAAAGATTAAGTCCTTGTGATCTACCATACATATACCAATTAGTTAATTTTCCTTTTGCATCTCTTTCATCCAGTATTTCTTTAACATCTATAAAGTATTCATAAGCTCGGGGATACTTCTTTTTTAAAGTAATAACATCAATGGGAATTGATTTGTTATCTTTTATTATATAAGGAAAAATAATTTGACCAATATCTTGATTAGATTTATATTTTGAAATCTTTATATAGGGAATAATTAAATCTTCTTCGATAAAGTATTTTTTATGATTATATATCTTATAATACATTTTCTTTATGTTATCAAAGCCATCAATAATATATATTTTATCTCGTAAAGTTGCTATACCCACTTTAATATAAGAATCTAACTTTGTATTAAAACTTTCAATTTTAGCAATATTACTTCGAATGTTTGTATCCACTAATTCCCAACCAGAATCATTTAAATCAGTTAATTTAGCTTTTTTAAATTCGATATTTTTAAAAACCTCTTTAATATCTTCTTTCTTTTTTATTTGGGCAAATTTAAAGGTTTTATTATTCTTGGTTAAATATATAATACAATTATAGGTTAAGATTGGATAAAATATAGTATTATCCTTAAAATCAATTATTTCATGTAAATAATTATTTTCTCTAATAAATTGCCGTAAAGGCCTAGCTGATTTAATATGGATAAAGTTGTTAGGAACAATATATCCAAGCTTTCCTTTATCATCTAAGTATTCCATACTTTTTTCAATAAAGGCATAAAAAATATTAAAGGTTCCTTCGGTTGTCGTTTTAAATGTAGATGCTAATTTTTTAATATAAGCATCCTTTAAATCATGATTATTTACATAAGGGGGATTACCAATTATATAAGTAAATTTATTAACTCCAAAAAGTTCCTGCCAATTACTAAATAAAGCATCAGATTCCCTAATATTAAAATTAATTATCTTTTTATCTTCACCATTCATAAGACAATATAAACTTAAAAGAACTTTAGTTCTTTCAATATTATTTTTATTTATATCAATTCCATATATATTATTTTCTAATAAATCTATAATTTTATAATTAGTATTTTTTCTTAAATAATTTAAGGTAGAAATAATAAATATTCCGCATCCACATGAGGGATCAATTATTTTCATGCTGGCATCAAAATTTTTAATTGTCTTTTTAACAATATAATCACAAATATATAAAGGGGTAAATATAATCCCATTTTCGTTTTTTTCTTTTTCCGTTAATAGGCTTTCAAAAAAGATATTTAATGTTTCTAAATCTTTTATTATTAAATTATTTTGGATAATATCATAACATTCTTTATTATATTGGTGGATTTTTTGCTTTATAAGTTCATTTATAAATATAAAACCTAAATTATTATTATCAATAAAACACTTAATTGCACTATTTTCTATTTCTTTAATATTAAACTTCTGTTCTAATTTTTTTATTAGGTTTTTCATATCCTCACCACCTAATATTAATTATATCATGATATAATGGTTATCGAGGGGATAAAAATGAATATTTATGAATGCCTAAAAACTATTAAACATAACATAGAAGAATGTATTATTACTGGAAAAAATGGTGATAAACAATTTGCCAATGGCTTACTTGCTAAAGAAAGTTTCATTAGATCATCTAAACTTATTGGATTTCTTCATGAAACTGTAAAATACAATTTAATTGAACATGGCGTTTATCCTGGAAATATTTTTCCACCCTTAGGGTTTTCTAAGCCAGAAATAAAATTAGCTGGCTACTTAAAACAAAAAAATCAAGATATAACTGTTTTACCAAGAAACATTAAACCCCAAGAAACGGAAATAACCTGGGGACCTTTAGCTCATGAGAGTATTTTAGATAATTATGGTTTAGATTATACAAGAAGAAGTTTAGTAATAAATGTCAGGAGTCAATTATCAAGTTTAGCAAATAATTCCGATACATTATTTGAAAGAACTTTTGCTGAGGCAATGAATTTACACTTAATATAGGGACTTTCCAAAAATAAAAGTTCCAATTATGGAGTAATTAAAACACTCCATTTTTTTATACCTTCTGTTCGG
>CANQCI010000041.1 GCA_947589675.1 uncultured Bacilli bacterium
AAAAAAAAAAAAAAAAATCAAGTTGACAGTTGCTTGACACACTTTACATTATAATTTTTCTTAAATATTTCTCTAACTTATCAAGAATTTGATAATATCAAAATATACTTGTTCCCGATTTATTTCATTTAAAATATCATACATCATATCAGGATATACTAAAGTTTTAATATTTATTAAACCCCATAGTTTTAAAGAGTTTACAGTATCTTCTCTTCCCGATATTCCTCCCTCAACTGGGTCTTTAAAACCACAAACTAATAAAATGCTAAAGTTAGGATCAGTGGTAATACTTTTTTTAGCATGAAGTTCGGCGATAGCTTCAAGCATAGTCATTAAAGCTTGATTGGTATAACGAAAAGTACATAAAGTATCATTATGAAAAGCATTCATTATTTCTTGACGAGTACAAATATAATTATCTTTATCTAAATTAAGATAACTATTTAAGGTATCACTCCCCTTATTTTTACCATTTACTTTAGTTAATACTTTCCCAACTTTTAATCCCATTTTTACTTCATCATTAAAAGCAATTGGACTACATAAAACTAACTTTTTAATTTCTGATGCATGTTTTTCTAAATAAAGACGTGCAATAACCGAACCAAAACCAATACCTAACATATAAATTGGTAAATAAGGGAAACGATTTTTAATATAATTAGTAATAACAACTTGATCATCAATTAACTCTTGAATATTTTCCATATACCCCAATGGATAACGGCTATTTATTGATTTACCATGTCCTCTTAAATCGGCAATTACGACACTAAAACCATTTGCATTAAGCCAACTAATAAACTCTTGATAACGCCCCTTATAATCTCTAGTACCATGAATCATTTGCACTACACCCCGAGCATTAGCAACTTCATAAATACCTAAAGATAAATAAAGAGTATCATTTGCTTTAATTGCTGCTTCAATCATTTTTATTCTCCTTTAAACCACATACTACTAATATCTAAACTGGTACTTTCTGGAACTGGATTAGGTAATTCCAATTTTACTAAAATTGGTAACTTTAACCCCACCCCAAAAATCATGGCTGTCCCAGGATTTAACATTTTTAATTTACTAATAACTTCTTCTGTTACACTGGTACTAATATTTTTAACAATTTCTAAATCCTCCGGATGAAAAAGGCGAAAGACTAAAAAGTTTGAACATTGACTTAAAGCTGTGGTCGATAATTCACTTGGTCTTTGTGTAATAAAGGTAAGCATCGTTCCATACTTTCTACCTTCTTTAGTAATACGGTCAAATATATTATAACCAATAACATCTATATCTGTATCATTTTGGACATAACGATGGGCTTCTTCTAATATAATATTGATTGAAAAACTCCCTCTTTGTTTCAGTTTTGTCGTAAAGTTAAAGAATATTTTCGAATATAATTTAGTTAAAACTTTGGCAAAACGATCATCAACATGACTTAAATTAATATTAATAAGTTGAGCTGGTTCCCCATTTTTTTGAAAAAAGTTTTTAATAAAATCGGGTTTACTAATTAAATTAGAACAAGTAAAAATATTTTTATATTCACTATTTATAATATTTAATAACCGGTCTTTTATAATATTATTTTTATCATATTGACTCGTACTATTGATAGTTCCTTCACTAATTAAAGCAAACTCTAAAGCATAATATAAATCATCTAAAGTATAAGCAAAGTCTTTCGTAAAATTAACTTCTTCTAAATTAACTTTCACAAAAGAATTTAAATAATCCATAACTTCCGCAATAGCATTTATTTTCCCTTGTTCATCAATATTTAAACATTGTCTTATTGTTCGATTATAACCAGGTTGTTTAATTAAAGATTCTAAGTTTAAAGTTTCCGTATTATATTTAGTTAAAACAGCTAAGATTTGATCCCGACTTTGACTTGGGGTATTCCCACTCGTTAAAATATCTAATAAACATTTCGCAATAATATTATTTTTATAATCAACTACTTGGGGATTATCATTTTTAAAAATATAAACAAGCTTTAAAGTTTTTTCTAAAACCGGAATTTGCGAAGCATCATCAAGAGATAACAACACTGCTAAGTCATCAGCCTCTAAAAAGTAAGCGGGAAATTGTAATAATTCTTCATCATCATTTTCCACTTTCGTTGTAAAACGTTTAAAGTTTAAATTGGGAATAGCATTCATATTTTGAAAAGTATTTACATATTCCCCATAAGCATCAAATAAAACAAAATGGGCATTATAAGGTTTATATTGATTATTGATAAATAAATTTTGAAGGATTCTTGTTACCCCACAAGATTTACCAGCTCCAGTATTACCAATTATTGCACTATGATTAGCAAAAAAATCATTAAGAGAAATTGAAACTTTAAAATTATGATATACTGCGGAAGTTCCAATTAATAATTGATTAGGTGAATATTCATTTTTACCAATTATTAATTCTAGTTCACTTTGGTTAATAATCCTAGGTGGTACTGTCCCACTGGGTTTGCGAATTGCTCCCGCCGAAAAAACATTATTAGTAATTTCGCCTACCAAAATAATTTTAATATATTCCGTATCAAGATAAACAATTTCGCCAACATATTTAACATCTTGTTCTTCAAAAATTACATGACAATTAATTAGATTAGTTTGATCAAGCGAAAATTCATTCTTAATATATAATTCATTACCATCAATTTTATATATCTTTCCAAACATATTTCATCACCCATTATCCAATATAAGAATACCATAAATTACTTAGTTTGGGAATTACTTAATTTCCAAAAAAAGGATTTGCTTCCTCATTATAACCATTATATAATAATTTAAACAAAAGTTTGGAGGGATACTAATGATTGAAGAAAATGTTTTTAATAAACGCAATATTATTTGTATTGATTTAAAAAGTTTTTTTGCTTCTTGTGAATGTGTTGAACGTAAATTAGATCCCTTTAAAGTTCCTTTGGTGGTTGCTAATCCCAAGCAAGGAAATGGAGCTATTACCCTAGCTATAACCCCTTATTTAAAAAAGATGGGGATTAAATCCCGCACTAGGTTGTATGAAATACCTCCGCATATCAAATACCAAATAGTTCCGCCTCGCATGAGTTTATATGCCAAGAAAAGTGCGGAAGTTGTTAAGATTTATTTAGATTATGTCGCTGAGGAAGATTTACATATTTATTCCATTGATGAATGTTTTTTAGATGTAACTGATTATTTAAAAATGTATCAAAAAACCGATTATGAACTAGCCTTAGAAATTTTACAAGTTATTGAAAAGAAAACAGGCTTAACTGCCACCTGTGGCATTGGGCCTAATCTTCTTTTAGCTAAAGTAGCCATGGATATTGAAGCTAAAAAATATAAAAATGGGATTGCCAAATGGACTTATGAAGATGTTCCCACTAAACTCTGGGCAATTACGCCCTTATCAAAAATGTGGGGAATTGGAGCTCGCCTGGAAAAAAGATTAAATTATTTAAATATTTATACAGTTGGCGATTTAGCAAAATATGACCGAGGAAAATTAAAAGATAAATTTGGCATTATGGGAACTGAACTTTGGAACCATGCTAATGGGATTGACTTAAGTCGAATTAGTGATTATAAAAATCAAACTAAAGACCAATCTTATAGTCATTCTCAAGTTTTATTTAAAGATTATAACGAGCAAAATATAAAACTAATTATTGAAGAAATGGTTGATGTTGTTGCCCGTCGTTTACGCCAAAATCATAAACAAACTACTTTGGTTGGTTTAGGCATTGGCTATTCTAAAGAAATTAACAATGGCTTCTATCATAGTTTTAAACTTGATGCTCCCACTGATTCTACGAAAGAAATTATCGAACACTGTTTTTTAATATTTGATCGTTATTATAATTTTTTACCTATTCGCAAAGTTACGATAGTATGTGGCGGTTTAGTCGAAAAATCTGGCGTGCAATTAAACTTATTTGAACCTTTAGAAAAAGTCGAAGAAGAAGCCAAAATTAATCAAATTATTGATGATATTAAAGATAAATACGGGAAAAATAGTCTAATTAAAGCTTCGAGCCTTCTTCCAGATTCAACAGCCATTGAGCGGAATAAAAAGATAGGTGGTCATAATGCCTAAGTTTGATCGGGGCATGATTAAATGGCAACCCTTTGATTCGGTAATTGAGGGAAGTAAAGTAAAAAAACAAATCATGCATGAAAAAGAAAAGATAGATAAGCCGGTCTTATCCGAAGAAGAAATTTATGAATTAGAACAAAAAATTATAAATGCTTACTATTTACAAACGGAAATAAATATTAATTATTATCAAAATGGTTATATAAAAAATATTAAAAGTAAAATAAAAAAAATAGATTACATTTATAAAATAATCTATTTAAATAACCAAAAATTATTATTTAATCAAATACTTTTTATAAATTAACATAAAGAGTATTTTTTTCTTGGTCATAAGTTACATAAGAAACTGTTTCGGTTTTGCGTTTAGGATTATTAGCCCGAATTGAATCCCGATATTTATAACCAAGATAATAATCATGAATAGCTTTCCCACATAATAGCAAAGTAAATATTGCAAATATTATCGTGGTAATCACGGCTTTTTTATGATTTTTTGCTTCTTCAGTTTCTTCCTTTTTTTCTTCTTTCTTATCTTCTTTGCTTTCTTTTTCAATAACCTCTTCTTTTTCCAGTTCTTCTTTTTTTTCTTCCTCTTTAGAATCTATCTTTTCTTTTTCTTTATTATCTTTAACTTCTTCTTTTACCTTTTCTTCTTCGACCTCATCGTCATCTTCTTCATCAGCAAAAGTAATTTCTTTATAAGTTACATTATCTTCTTTTTTATCATCATGAGAATCAGTTACATCCTCAGTTTCTTCTTTGGCATCATCATTCATAATAGAAGATAAATCTAAATAGGTTTTATTATCTTTTTCAGCTGTTTCTTTTTTAGGTTCTGAATTAGTTTTTTCGTCATCAGTCGTAAAAACTAAGCTTTCTTTTTCTTCTTTAAAAAGTGGTTCATTTTCTTTCACTCTAATCACGCACCCTTACTATATTGATAATACCATAAAATTGTTTTTTTAAAAAGCTTTTTCTGATGTAAAACTAAATTTTTTCTTTTAACAAAATAGTCAAGGTAATCAATTTGTAGTATAATTAAGCTATTGAAGGTGTGTAAAATAAAGAAGTTAAAGTTTATAATTATTTTATTTATTATTACCATTGCTATTAGTTTTCCCTTTATAGCTTATCCCCACTTTCATCAAGATTTTAAAATAACTAAATTTAATGACACGGTCGAAATGGCTTATGGCACCGAATTTAAAAGTGAGGCTGGTGAAGCTTGTTTTGGTAATGCTTATAATTGTCATAAAGTTGATGTAGGTCTAAAAAGTGATGTTGATACTGAAAAAATTGGCGAATATACTGTAACTTATATTTATAAATATAAAGATAAAATATTAGAAAAAAAACAAACTGTTTTCGTAAAAGATTATGAAGCCCCAGTTATTACTTTAAATACTGATGATTTTAAAGTCTGTCCTAATATTACCTCCAGTACTTTTCCAGCCAGTGCTTATGATGATTATGATAAAGATTTAACAGATAAATTAACGCAAACGATAGAAGATAATAAAGTGGTCTTTAGAGTAACTGATAATTCAGGTAATAAAGCGGAATTAGCTAAAGAATTAACCTTTATTGATAATGAAGAACCCACAATTGCCTTAAATGGTAAGGCTAATGTTTCGGTTAAATTAAATGATACTTATAAAGAAGAAGGAGCAACAGCTAGTGATAATTGTGATGCCGATATAAATGATAAAATAGTTATTTCCGGAAGTGTTAATACCAAAAAAGCGGGTAACTACACCATAACTTATACTGTTGAAGATAGTTCCCATAATAAAAAGAGTATCACTCGCAAAGTGCAAGTCTATAAACCAGTCGAACCAACTCCTACCCCTAGTACCAATACCACTACCCCTTCAACTACACCTAGCAATAATCAAAGTGGTTCGAAAACAATTTATTTAACTTTCGATGATGGGCCTAGCCGTTATACAGCAAAACTACTAGATATTTTAAAAGCTTATAATGTGCATGCTACTTTCTTTGTAACTAATCAAGCGATTACAAATGGTTATGATAACTTAATTTTAAGAGCTTATAATGAGGGGCATACCATTGGCTTACATTCTAATACTCATAATTACAATATCTATCAAAATTCAGACACTTATTTTGCTGATCTTTATGCTATTCAAGAAAAAGTTAGACGCATCACGGGATACACTTCAACCATTATTAGATTTCCTGGGGGAAGTTCTAATACTATTAGCCACAACTATGACGGTGGTGCCCATATCATGAGTACTTTAACTAAAGAAGTCGAAGCTAAAGGCTTCAAATACTTTGATTGGAATATCTCAAGTGGTGATGCGGGAGAAACCACTAATTCTACACAAGTCTTTAAAAATATTATTAAGGGTATTGGCAAAGGAAGTTCTTATGTTGTCTTACAACATGATATTAAAAGTTATAGTGTTAATGCGGTCGAAGATGTTATCAAATATTGTTTATCCAAAGGATATACTTTTAAAGCTTTAACCATGGATTCACCTACGGTGCATCACCATGTTAATAATTAAAAAGAATTATCTTACGAATAAGATAACTCTTTTTGCATACCTTCTAGTTCAGTAATCGACATATCAGATATTTTAGATATTAAATCCAATGGAACTTTTTCATTTAACATTTTAGCTACCATTTCTCTTTGTTTCCGGCTACTACCTTGGCTAATGCCCTCTTCTATGCCATCAATCCGAGCTGTTCTAATCTCAGCCATTCGCTTCCCCTCTAATTCTTCATCATAATCAAATTCCTTAGCAAATCCTTCCATAACATCTTGAAAGAACTTTTTTTCTTTTTCTAATTCTCGCATAAATTCATCATCCTCCAAAAATTTCTTTAATTTTTCCATATTAGCACTTAATTTTAATACTAATAATAATTTTTCTAATTTACTTAATGTAAAATTATTATAATATTTTCTTTTTAATTTGACAAGATTATAGATAATAATTTTTATCTTCGGGGTTACAATCCCTTTTTGATTTTTTAGATAAACATATTCTACTTCTTTTTCACAACAATCAAAATTATTTATATGAACCTGAATTATAGTATAATCCATTCTTTTATGTTTACCATCAAAATATTTGTTATAAAGATAATTAACATATCTAATCTTATCTTCCAGAAAGTCATAATTCTTATTTTGATTCATCTCTACATTAATAATGTAGTTTCCGACTTCAAAAACAGTATCACTACGTTTTCCGGTTTGATTAGGATTACCTGTAAGTTCTGTATCTAAAAAATATAAATTTTTTTCAACATAATTCTTATCCAATTTTAAAATACCCGCTAAAAGAAGAATGGTGTACCATCTATACTTTGGGTCTTTAATAAAATATTTAAAACGCTCATCATACATAAGAGTTTTTTGAAACTTTTTGTTTGCCATTGTTTTCTCCTCTCCTTTTAGTCTATTTTTACCAGTGCTGACTAATTATTCTGGGTTTTCTTTTAAATCTTAAACTGGATTATTTATTAATTTTACTTCATGGTGCAATTACCCCCTCACTTATATATAGTCCACTAAAGTGTCATTTTACTTCTTTTTTTGGCAATTTTTTTTAAAAAAATTGCCAAAAATAAAAAAACTTGCCATCATAACAAGTCTTTCTTTAATCTTTTTCCTTATTTTTAGTTTTACGATATTGAATATAATATAACACCATTAATTGCAAACGATATGGAGCAAGTCGAGATAAAAATAAACTTAATTTAATACTTAACTTAGGCACAATAATCATTTTCTTTTGCAACATCTTATCAATGGCATAACGAGCGACTTCTTTAGGGCTTGCTTCTTTAAGAGCAAAGCCTCCATGGGCTACTTTATTAAAATTAGTATTAACAGGACCTGGGCATAAAGCACAAATAACTACATTACTCTTGCTTTTTCTTAGTTCTTCATTAATTGCCATAGTTAGTTTGGTAACATAATTTTTGGTAGCATAATAAGTACTAAGACGAGGTCCTGCGGCAAAACCGGCACTGCTACAAACATTTAAAATATAACCGGAATCTCTTTTAACAAAATCTTGTAAAAAAAGTTTAGTTAAAATATGATAAGCTTTAACATTAACATTAATCATTTCTAGTTCTCGTTCTAAATCGGTTTTAACAAATTCTCCAAATAAACCAAAACCAGCATTATTTATCAAAATATCAATATTATCCTTTTTAGTTAAATCATATAACTTAAAAACATTTTCTTCTTGGGCTAAATCTAAAGTAATAATTTTAACATTTACCTTGACTTCGTCTTTAATTTTCTCCATCTCTTTAGTATTTCTAGCTACTAATATTAAATCATATTTTAACTCGGCTAAATAATAAGCCATATTTTTGCCAATTCCACTTGAAGCTCCAGTTATTAATGCAATCATAATTTCACCTTCATATTATATATTATTACCATCTAAGGTATTCATTATGTTTGGTAATATTTGCTTTTTCCGAGATACAACCTTGGGTAAAAAGGTTCCTTGTTTAATTTCTTTTAAACCAAAACTATCTCTAATAATATTACCAGCTCGATCATTATAAATTACATATGAGCCTTTGCGAATAATATCGGTAATAAATAAGGCAACCATATAAAATTCATTACTAGCCATTTTATTTAATTCTTCTAAATATTCATCTAAATGTTCTTTAATAAATAAAATATCCATCGTTGTTACTTGACCAATACCCACCATTTTATTATCAATACTAAATGTTTTGAAATCCAAGCGAATAACATCCTCAGCGGGAATATTTTTAATACTGGAAGCGGCTTCTAACATTTCGATTCCATATTTCTTAATATCTAATTTAGCTATTGAAGCTAACTTACTTGCGGCTTCTTTATCAGCATCAGTTGTAGTTGGACTAGATAAAATTAACGTATCAGATAAAATTGCGGAAAGTAATAACCCAGCCATATCTTTCGGAATAGCTACTTTGCTTTCCATATACATATCATAAACCATGGTTGCTGTACACCCTACTGGACGACACCGAAAATTAATAGGCATGCTGGTGCCAATCGCCCCCAAATTATGATGGTCTATAATTTCTAATATTTCGGCTTCTTCAATTCCTTCCACCGATTGATTAAAATTATTATGGTCAACTAAAATAACCTTTTGTTTTTCATAAGCATTAGGTCCCGTTAATCTAATTAACCCTAAACATTCTTGCCGATTATTAATAACAGGATAATTGGTATGATTTATTTTATGGGTCATTTGTTTAAAATCACTAAAATAATCTTCCGTATTAAATGTAATTGGACTACTATTAATATTTATATTTTTAATATAATTACTTAATAATATTTTATTAGCTATTTGGTAACTACCATAACTGGTGGCAATTATATTAATATGATTTTTCTTCGCTTTTTTTAATAATTTACTTTCCATCGTACTATTAAACGGTAAAATAATTAATTTAACTTTCCGGTCAATCGCATAATCTAAAATGCGATGTCTATCACCCACGATTAAAATATCATCAGAAGTTAAATTTATTGTTTCATAAAATGCCTTAGATTTCATCCCCGCAATCATAATATTCCCCACAATTTCTTCATCAAATTGCATAATTACCCGAGCATCCAAAGTTTCCACAATATTTTGAAAAGTCGTACTAATATTTTCTTTATTACCATTAATTAAATATTTAGCTATTTCCTTTAATGTTACATATCCTGTTAAAGTTTTTTTCGCATTAACTAAAGGGATAGCTGTAATATTTTGCTTTTGCATTAATTTAAAAGCACTATCAATCGAGGCTAATTCATTAATATAAGCTTTTTTATCGTACTTAATATTTTTAATTCTAACTTTAACATCATTTAAATAACTAGGAACTGGAATATTAAAGTAATTTAAAACAAATTTAGTTTCGGGATTAATATTTCCTAAAACTTTTGGTACAGTTTTATCTCCTAAAGCATTTTTTAAATATGATAGAGCTATGCTTGTACACACACTATCCGTATCTGGATTTTTATGTCCAAAAATATAAGTTGTCGCCATATAATCAACTCCCACTGACTCTAAGATTTTATCACAATTATTCTTTTTGTCAATTACCTTTCATTTCAAATAATATATCTCGTAGTTCCATTGCTCTTTCAAAATCCATCTTTTTCGCTGCTTCTTTCATTTCATCTTCAATTTGACTCATCAAGCGAACTTTTTCTTTTTTACTCATTTTAGTTTTTTCTTTCTTTTCTAATTCATTAGAAACAACTTCTTTTATTTCTTTTACAATAGTTCTTGGAATAATATTATTTTCTTCATTATATTTTTCTTGAATTTCTCTTCTTCTTTTCGTTTCTTTAATAGCTTCATCCATCGCTTCACTAATATTATCCGCATACATAATAACTTTCCCAGAGGCATTTCTCGCACATCTACCAATGGTTTGAATTAAACTGCGGCTACTTCGTAAAAAGCCTTGTTTATCAGCATCAAGGATACAGATAAGACTTACCTCGGGAATATCTAAGCCTTCCCTTAAAAGATTTATCCCAACCACACAATCATAAGTGCCTAAACGTAAGTCATTAATTATTTTTAATCTTTCTAAAGTCTTAATCTCACTATGTAAATAAGCAACTTTAATATTCATTTCTTTTAAATAATTCGTTAATTCTTCACTCATGCGAATTGTTAAAGTTGTAATTAATACTCTTTCATTCTTACTTTTTCGGATATTTATTTCTTTAATAATATCATCAATTTGTCCCTCTGGACTTCTTACTTCAATTAAAGGGTCTAATAAGCCGGTTGGTCTAATAATTTGTTCAACATATTTCCCCCCCGTTTGTTCTAATTCATAATCCCCAGGTGTCGCAGAAACATAAATAGCTTCATTAATATGAGCCTCAAATTCATCATACTTTAAAGGACGGTTATCTAAAGCACTAGGCAAGCGAAAACCATAGTCTACTAAAGTTTGTTTCCGCATTCTATCTCCATTATACATCCCTCTTACTTGCGGTAAAGTAACATGGGATTCATCAACCACTAATAAAAAATCTTTCGGAAAAAAGTCAATTAAACAAGAAGGAGTTTCGCCGGCTTCTCTTAAAGCTAAATGCCTTGAATAATTTTCAACCCCATTACAAAACCCCGTTTCTCTAAGCATTTCTATATCATAATTAGTTCTTTCTCTTAATCTTTGTTCTTCAATTAATTTATTAGCTTGTTTTAATTCTTCTAAACGTTCTTGTAATTCTTTTTCAATCCGTAAAATAGCTTCTTCCATTTTTTCTTTACTAGTTACGAAATGACTGGCTGGAGATATCGTAATACTTTTTTTACTACTGGAAACTACCCCCGTAACTGGGTCAAACACCGCAATTTCACTAATTACATCATCTTCTAAAATAAGTCTAATACCACTTACCTTTTCATTGACCGGAATGATATCTACATTGTTACCCCGAACCCGAAATGTCCCCCGGTGAAAGTCGATATCACTTCGCTCATAAGTCATATCCACTAAACGATTAACAATGGTATTGCGACTTATATTTTGTCCCACCGTTAAAATTAACATATTTTTTTCGTATTCTTCTTTTTCCCCAATCCCATAAATACAAGAAACTGAGGCAACAACTATAACATCTTGATAATTAATTAAAGCACTAGTTGCCGCATGTCTTAATTCATCTATCTCATCATTAATGGAAGCATCTTTTTCAATATAAGTATCACTACTTGGTACATAAGCTTCGGGTTGATAATAATCATAATAAGATACAAAATATTCCACGTGATTATTGGGAAACAATTCCTTAAACTCAGCATAAAGTTGTCCAGCCAGTGTCTTGTTATGAGCTAAAACAAGCGTCGGTTTATTAACTTTGGCTATAACATTAGCAATGGTAAAAGTTTTCCCTGTTCCTGTTGCTCCTAGTAAAACTTGTTCTTTTTTACCCGCTTTAATTCCTTCTACTAATTCCTTTATAGCTTCTGGTTGATCTCCACTTGGTTTATATTTAGATACTAATTCAAACATATTGATGCTCCTCTCATTTATTATTTTTTCTTATTTTAGAAATTTTATGTTAAGCAATTTATGAATAAGTTCTTTTTGAATTGACCTGCATAATTTTCTTAAATCCATTGCAATCATATCATAAAGTTAAATTAAAGTATATAATTACTTTCCATTATTTCTTTTCTTAAACTTTTCTTTAATCTTTTCCGTGATAATTTATGAAGTTTTTTCGTATCTCCTTTAGTTCTCTTCACATATCTGGGATAATGCCAATCCCAAAAACAAGCTTCCTTAATATTTTTCTTTTTAAACAAATCCATTTTATTTTCCCTCATTTCTAAACTAAAAATACTAGGAATTATCCTAGCAACTTTTATTATTCCCATTATCCGGCTGGGTATTCCGCTTTTATTATTCCCTTTATTTGGTTGGGTATCCCACTTTTATTATTCCCTTTATTCGGTTGGGTTTCCCGCTTTTAAATAAATAATATATATAAAATTTCTTTCATATAACATGGTAAAATTGTACTAAACTTTATAAACCTTGTCAAATAAAATTTACACAATAGCTAACCTAAATCTTTTCACCTGAAATTTCAAAGTAAATTCTACCCTTAATGTTTAGGGTCGCATTTAGTCTGAAAGTAAATACTACCCTGGTTGTATTTAGTCTGATTTTTTCTTTCAAAGTAAATGCAACTTATAT
>CANQCI010000042.1 GCA_947589675.1 uncultured Bacilli bacterium
TGTTGAATCACTCAAAAAGCGATCATTATTTATGATTGCTTACATTTTTTTACTTTATATAGTCTGAGTAGTTACCTTAGGATTAACATGTTGGGACAGGGGGATTGAAAAATTGGCAAAAATTTGGTAAAATACGGCACTAGGTGGGTGATTAGTATTATGACACTAAATGAAGCATTGAAAGATGAGATTATCAGTGAACAAGTTGAGCCAAATGATATTAGAAAGGGATTTAATATAAGTCAAAATAAGGAAATTAAATTAATAAAAAAGGAAGTTCGTAATAATGATAAATCAACGATATTTTCTTTTGAATTGGCAGCTCAGTCAGCTTTATATAAATACTGTTTAGTTCGAGTAATAGTTGATAAATGGGGAGAAATTGAGGATACAAGTTGTAATTGTTTTAATTATTATCGCTTTCAAAGTTGCGAGCATGTGGCAGCTGTCTTAATTAAATATTATGCCTTATTAAATGAATGTAAACCTAATCCAATTAAAATTTCCGAATCAATTATTAATAAATTTAATAGCCATAGTAAAAATATAATTAAAAAAGAAGTAAATGTTGAATTAAAAATAACTTGTAATTTTGATGAAGTTACTAATGAAAGATATTATTATAATTATTATCCAAGGGATATTTTTGTACCTAAGTTATCTTTAGGTGTAACTAGACAATATCTTATGAATAATCATTTAAATGAATTTATGAAGATATATACTAATGAAGAAGGAGAACTTAAGTTTGGTAAAGAATTTATTTATAATCCGAAAGAACATTATTTTTCTAAAGAAAGTACTGATGTTTTATTAGCTTATAATGATTATATGCAAAATTGTCAGTATGATTGGGATAAAGCTTTAAAAAATATGTTAAATAATTTAAAAAATAGTACTTTTATTTTAAATGAATATTTAATTGAAGGAATTGAAGATGAATTTCCAATATCTACTAATTTAGTTAAAAGTGGTGATAACTATCAAGTAAACTTTGATTTTGAGGGAATAAATAATTTTATTGAAGATGATTATGAATATATCTTATATAAAGGTAAAATATATCATTTAAATCATCAAGAACAAGTTTTAATTCAAGATTTAAAAGGTTATGAATTAAATAATATAATTATTAAAAAAGATAATTTTAAAAACTTTACTAATGGATTATTTGGTATTTTAAAAAAGAATTTAGAAATAGATGGTTCGGTTGATGATATAGTTTTACCGAATAATATTATTACGAGATTATATTTTGATATTAGATATAATAAAATTATAGCTAATCCAAAGTTTATATATGATCAAGAAGAAATAGAATATTTTGATAATAATTCTTTAGTTTTAAGAGACATGGCTTATGAAAATCAAGCTATAAATGATTTACTTTCTTATGGTTTTATGATCGAAGGTAAGAAAATTAACTTAGAAGATTTAGAAAAACAAGTTGATTTTTTAGAAAAAGGATTAGATGAATTAGCTAGTAAATATGAAATATTTACAACAGAAAGATTTAAGAAAACTAATATTAAAAGAAAAACTAATATTACTTCGATGTTTGGAATTGGTCAAGATAATATCTTTAGTTATCAATTTAATTTAGGTGATGATATTAAAAGTGATGAATTAGTTAATATTTTTAAAGAAATTAAAAATAAAAAGAAGTATTATCGGTTAAAAAGTGGGGATATTTTATCTTTAGAAGATGAATCTTTATTAGAGTTAGAAAATTTAAGTGAAGATTTAGAATTTAGTGATGAAGATATTCGGAATGGGCATGGTAAAATTTTAAAATATCGGGCTATCTATTTAGATAGTTTACGAGCTAGTAAATATCAAAATGTTATTAAAACGGATAATTTATTTACAAATTTAATTAATAATTTTTATCAATATAAAGATAGTAATTTAACATTAAGTAATGATGAACTAGCGGTTTTAAGAGATTATCAATTAATTGGGGTTAAGTGGCTTTATAATTTAGCTAAAACTGGTTTTGGTGGTATTTTAGCGGATGAAATGGGTTTAGGTAAAACTATTCAAGTCATCTATTATATTAAACAAATGTTACAAGAAAATCCTGAGGCTAAGTTTTTAATCGTGGTGCCAACTAGTTTAGCTTATAACTGGGAACATGAATTTGCGACTTTTGCAGATGATATAAAAAGAACCGTAGTTGTGGGTAACAAACCCAAAAGAGAAAGTTTACTTGCTAATAGTGATAGTAGGGTATTTATTACTACTTATGGTTTATTAAGAGAAGATGAAGAAAGTTATATTAATAATCATTATCATACGATGTTTATTGATGAAGCTCAAAATATTAAAAATCATAACGCCGGGATAAGTAAATGTGTAAAAGCAATAACCGCAGATACTAAATTTGCTTTAACTGGGACGCCTTTAGAAAATTCTATTTTAGAATTATGGAGTATATTTGACTATATTATGCCAGGTTATTTAGCTAATTTAACGAAGTTTCAAACGAAGTATAAGATAAAAGATTTTAATGAAGATAGTGATATTATTATAAAAGCTTTAAATCGGCAAATTAATCCTTTTATTTTAAGAAGGAAAAAATCGGATGTTACCAAAGAACTACCACCAAAGTTGGTTAATGATATTTACATCGATTTAGCGGATAGTCAAAAGAAACTTTATGTAGCGGAATTAAATCGGGTTAGAGAAGAAATGGATAAAATCATGGAAGATGGTGGCATGTCTAAAGCTCGTTTTATGATTTTGCAACTCTTAACTAAGTTAAGACAAATATGTATTGACCCCAGTATTGTTTATGAAAACTATGATGGAGAAAGTAATAAGATTGCCACGATTACTAATTTAGTTCAAGAATATACTGACAATAATCATAAAATATTAATATTTTCTTCCTTTAGAACGGCTTTAAATATTGTAAATGATAGTTTAAATAAAGCTCATATAAAGACCTTCATGATTGATGGTTCCGTGAATGCAATGAATCGGATGCAAATGGTTGATGATTTTAATAATAAAGATGATGTAAAAGTATTCTTGATTATGCTAAAAAGTGGGGGCACTGGACTTAATTTAACTAGTGCTGATGTGGTTATTCACTTAGATTTATGGTGGAATCCTCAAGCTGAAAATCAAGCCACTGACCGAGCTCATCGAATTGGGCAAGATAAAACGGTGGAAGTTATTCATTTAGTTACTAAGGGAACAATCGAAGAAAAAATCTTAGAATTACAAAAGAAAAAACAAATGTTAAGTGATAAAATTATTGATGGTGAAGCTCGAGATAAAAATATTATCTCAGAATTAAGCCAAGAAGATATTCAAAATTTACTTTCTTTTGATAATCAAGATTAAAAAAGAACGACAATTCATTTTTGAAAGTCGTTTTTTCTTAGCCTATTTTTTATTAATTATTTTTCGAATTTCTTTGCCCATTTCTTCATTAGTCATTCCTAAAGCAATAGCGATTTTTCCAAAGGTATCAACTAAAGGCATGTTTAAATCATGTTCAATTCGAAAGATTGTTTTGCGGTCTATATTAGTTAATTTTTCTAACTTTTCTTGCGAGATATTTTTCTTTTCTCTGTATTCTTTTAGCATTATTATCACCCATTTAGAGTGTAGCAAGCTTGCCTCACTAAAACATTGACAAGTATGCCCCAAGAATGGTATATTTAACATAGGCAAGAATGCCTCATTAAAGAGGAAGATGGTAAGATTGGATAATAAAAAAATAAGTAAAAAATGGCTAATATTCACAATGCTTCTTGGCATCTTTATATTAATTGGTGCTACCTATGCGTATTTTGTAGCTCAAAAAGGAAGCGGGGGAAGTGCTAATATAACGGTGCAAGCTGATACCACGGATAATTTATCCTTTAGTGCCGAGGATGGCATTACCATAAATGCAACAAGTGATAACTTTAAATCCGGTGGTGCTAATTTAGATGGAGAAACCTCGGCAACAGCAACCTTGATAGCTAATAATACCACTCATTTAGCCACCGAACATTACAACGTTTATTTAGTAATTGATACAAATGATTTGACTTATACTAACGAGGGTAATCCCGAATTAGTATTAACTGTCTATGATGAAAATGATAATGAAGTAAAAGATGGAATAGATGGTCTTGAATATAAAGAAAATATAAAGGGGGTAAGTGGTTTTGATATTACTGATAAAGAAAATAGTTTTACCTTATCAGCTAATAATGAGATTAAAGTGGAAGAGGCAGATGCTGGGCAAAAAGAGGAAACTTGGAAAATAAAAGTAACATTAATAAATTATGAATATGACCAACAAGTAAACACCGGAAAAACATTTCATGCGGGATTAGTAATAACCAAAGATAATTTAGATTCTTATAAAATAACTAAAGTAACTGGAGCAACAGTTAAAAGATTATCCAATAGTTTAACCGCAACTTTAGAAGTAGAAGAAGGAAATCAACAAGTTGAAGGATATTATTTTGCCAAAGAAGAAATAGGAGCTGTTACAACTGTTGCCAATGTAGATGAATATACTAGCCATGAATACACTAAAAGTGAAATCAACACTTATACATTTAATGATTTAAAAGAAAATACTAATTATAAGATATATAGTTATGCTCAAGATATCAATGGTTTTAAAAGTCCAGTTTATGTAACAGATTTAGTAGCAACAGAAAAGATTTATACTTTTACTTATACTGGAAGTGAACAAGAATTTGTGCCTCCTCAAGATGGAATATATAAAATTGAATTATGGGGAGCTCAAGGTGGTGATTTTGGTGGTTACTTTGGTGGCAAAGGAGCCTACACTGTTGGTAATATTGAATTAGCTACTATCGATAAGTTATATGTTTATGTAGGTGAAAGTGGCGATAATATTGAACAAATTAGATTTAATGGTGGTGGTTTAAAAGAGATTGGGTATGGTGCTAATGGCGGAGGAGCCACAGATGTACGATTAGTAAATGGTGATTGGAAATTATTTGCCTCTTTAAAATCTCGGATAATGGTCGCCGCAGGTGGCGGAGGTGCTAACAATCGAAATATAAACTTAACTCCTGATACCGAAGAAACATATTATGGTGCTGGCAATGGTGGTTATGGTGGTGCCCTAGTTGGCGGTGATGGTGAATCACCAAAAGAAACTCATACTAATCCTAAAAATGGTTTGGCTTATGGTTATCAAATAGGTAATGGTGGCACTCAAACATCAGGTGGACTTACCGAAAGTTTTGGTGAACGATATCAAAATTATGATGGTAGTGTACTATATGGGCATTTTGGTTATGCAATTGATGCTCAATCTGGTGCTGGAAGTGGTTTTTATGGTGGAGGTAGCACCTTTCATGGTGGAGCCGGAGGAGGTTCCTCATACATATCCGGATTTGATGGTTGTAAAGCTATAAAAGAAACTTCAACCGAAGATGCGATAGAACATGAAGAAACATCAGTTCATTATAGTGGCAAAAAATTTAGTGAAGCCAACATGATTGCTGGTAATACCCTCATGCCAACCTATGATGGTAAAAATACAATGACAGGAAATTCTGGTGATGGATATGCCAAAATTACCTTAGTTGGTTAGAGAAGTTAGCAAGAGTTCTAACTTTTTTCATATACTCGTCAAATTTGGCTAAAATACGGCAAATTTCGACAAAAGTTTTTCTTGTCTTTTTTAAAATAATGGGTTATGATAATTGCAGTTCTTGAAAAAAGAACTGAATTAATGAACTTGAGGGCAATTTTATAAGTATGACAATTTTTTCGTCATAAGATTGTATTTGTCCTCTCCTCATTAAAAATAATTGTTCTTGTCTGCTTAATGTACTTTCATTAAGCCTTTTTTCTGTTTAAAGGAAATAAGATAACTTTTTCTTTACAATATTTAGTAAAAAATAATATACTTTTAGTAGGTGATAGAAATGTTTGAAAATAAAAAAATTCTGATTTTAGGAGCTGCTAAAAGTGGGATAGCAGTAGCGAAACTTTTAAGTGATAAAAATAATGAAATAGTTTTAAGTGATATGAAAAAGTTAAAGATAGAGGATGAAGAAGAATTAACTAAATTAGGAATAAGAATAGTTATAAGTGAACATCAAGAAGAATTATTAAGTCAAGAATATGATGTAGTTATTAAAAATCCAGCAATTATGGATACTAGTATAATTAGTAAAAGAATTACTGAGCTTGGCTTATATGCGGTTAATGAAATGGAAGTAGCTTATCATTATTTACCGAAAAATATCACTATTATTGGCGTAACTGGTTCGAATGGCAAAACTACTACGACAACTATGATTTATGAGTTATTAAAAAGAATGCATAAAAAAGTGGTGTTAGGTGGTAATATTGGATATCCGCTTTGTAGTGTTTTAAACGATATTAAAGAAAATGATATTTTATTATTAGAAATATCTGATCATCAGTTGGGGGATTTAAAAGATTTTAAAACCAATATAAGTGTTCTTACTAATTTATGCCCAACGCATTTAGATTATCATGGAACTTATGAACACTATATGTGGACTAAGGCGAAAATATTTGCTCATCATACTAACAAAGATATAGCTTTTCTAAATGAAGCTAATTCAGATTCTTTAGTTATTACCAAAGATATTAATTCTCATAAAATATATTTTAATAATGAAGATAATTATTATAATGATGAGGGAATATTTATTAATAAGGAGTTAATTATTAAAAAAGAAGATATTTTATTAAAGGGTAATCATAATTATGAAAATATTTTAGCCGCTTTATTAGTAATAAATGAATATGGTATTGATAAAGAAATAGTTAAAGAATTTTTTCAAGAATTTAAAGGAGTAGAACACCGTTTAGAATTTGTTCGTAATTATCATGATGTATTATTTTATAATGATTCGAAAGCAACAAATCCAACAGCAACTATCACGGCTTTAAAAACTTTTCAAAAGCCTATTCATTTAATTTTAGGGGGCCAAGAACGAAATCAAGATTTTAAGGAATTAAATGATTATTTAAAATATGTCAAGCAAATTTATGCTATCGGTAGTGTAACCGAAAGAGTAGAAGAGTATGCTAAGGAGCAAAATATTCCAGTTGTAAAATGTTATGAATTAAAGTCAGCGATGGCAAAAATTAAAGATAATATTGAAGCTGGTGATGTAGTCTTACTATCAACCGCTAGTTCTAGTCAAGATCAATATGCCAAATTTGAAGATCGAGGAACAGAATTTAAAAATTATGTTGCAAATTTGTAATTAAAAGTTTATAATTTAGGTATGATTATAATAAGGGGCTGAGAGTAATGAATGGACAAAATCCAAATAATCAAGATAATCAAGTAAATAATACGGTGTTAGGCAGTACACAGTCGTTAGGACAAGTACCACCAGCTCCGACAGGACAAATGGGAGTACCACCGGCAACACCACCGGCATCACCAAGTGTTCCTTTGGCTACACCACCTGTTAGCGGGGCAACGCCACCGGTAACCCCAGCACCAACATCTGAACCGCCAGCACAAGGGACACCTGCTGGAGTACCAACTGAGAAAGCAGGAACACCATCAATTCCACCAGCAACTCCCGAAGCTACTCCAAGTGGGACTCCAAATCCAGTTGGGCAAGCACCAATTAATCCGCCGATGCCAAGTGGTTCACCTTTAGGGACAATGGGAAGTACTAGTCCAGCACCAGCGACTCCAGCACCTAATGCTAATACGGTTGTAAATCCAAGCGGTAGTCCAGTTGATTTAAGTGCGACAACCCCAACCGGTAATGGGGCACCAGCTCCAAATGGCTCCGTGGGGACAGGGACAGACCCAGTTAACGTTAATGGTTTTGTTGAAGCCAATAAAACGGAAAATATTGGGACAATTCCTCCAACTCCAAATAATAATCCGGCTGATAAAAAGAAAATTAGTAAGCCAGTTTTTATCGTAATTGTGGTTGTTTTAATCGCAGCTGTTGCTTTCGGAGTTTTTACGGTACTTAATAGGGCAAATAATAAAAATAAGGTTTCTATTCAACCAATGGATGTTACAATTAATATTGGTGATCAGTTATCAGCTGATCCAACTGATTATGCTGCTATCACGGGAACTGATGTTTCTAGTTGTAGTGTAAATACCATGAATGTTGATACAAGTAATGCTGGAACTTATAGCTTTACTTTAACTTGTGGTAGTGATGGAACAGAATATACTGGTAATGTTATTGTTGTGGATAATATTGGTCCAACTTTAAATTTAAATGTTGTTTATAAATTAGTTGATGAAGATGTCGAAATAGATGAATTTGTTAAAAGTTGTAATGATGAAACAGAATGTAAAACTGAATTTGCGAATGAAAGTGCTTTAGAAAGTAATTTAAAAACGGCTGGAGGTCCTTATAATGTTTCAATTAATGCTAGTGATGAAGCAGGAAATGTTGTAACTGTTGATGCACCTTTATATGTTTTATCTTATAAACCATCTTACTTTTTAGTGGCTGATAATGAAGCAACCGATGATGAAGAAACTGATGATAGTTTAAAATATAAGTTAACTACACGGGATACTTTAGCTTTTGGAAATGATGGTACTGGTGTTGTTTATTTAGATGCAGCAAGAAGAGAATATATTTATGAATTTGAAACCGAAGATGATTATAATACCGCTGTTGGTAAAAAAGATGCTTTCATAAAATTTGGTGATAATGAGGGTTTAGCAATCTATGATGATGAAAACAAAACCTTAACTATTTCAACTGATTTAAGTTTTAAAGATTTACAAAAAGATGATAGTACTCTTGAAAAAACATTTGCTTCAATTAGAACTTATTATGTAAATAAAGGTTATGATGTGCAAATCAAAAATAATAATACACCAAGTACAGGCACAACAAGTACTAATAATTCATCTAAAGAAAACTCTAGTAGAACTGATAATGCTGAAAGTAGTAGTGATACAAATTCTAGTACTGATGGAAACGAAAATGAATAACTCAGAAATGGGTTATTTTTTCTTGCGAAACATTACTGAACATGATAATATTTATATAGAGTAAAATGGGTGATAAAGTTGAAGAAGAAAGAAATATTAGCATATACTTTAGTCTTTGTTTTAGTATTAATATTATATTTTTTATTTTTTCAGATTTTTGCTTTTGAAAAGGATGAAAAAAAAGAGGATTTAGAAACTTATCCCGAAATTACTAATGAATTAATTCAAGAGTTATATTCTTATATTCCTGATCATAATCGTTATTATGTAGGGTATAAACACTTAATGGGAGATGTTAGACAAATTCCTGTTTATAACTATATTTTGAAATATAATAATAAAATACTAGGAACAATTACGATTGATGATTTAAGAAATAATAATATAATTGCTCCCAATGAAGGGGAAGGGGAATATGTTCCTTTATATAAAATAAGTCAAAAAGACTTTGAAAAGAATATGGAAATATTATATGGAAAAGTAGATAATTATTATCATCGTAGTTTTAGTATTAATAGTAATACCAAAGCTTATTATATCGAAAATGTAGGTTATTTAATCTATCAAAAGGGATTAGCTAATGAACGTTATATAACTGATGCTACTTATGAAAAATATGCTATAACTGATTCCGGAGCCACCCTACTTATTTATGATCGCTATGCGATGTGCGATGTTACTACTAATGAGTGTTTTGGTGATCGCCGTGGTGAGGGTGGTAAGCTTGCTGGGGTAAGTATAAGTGATGGCAAAATTGTTGGTAATAAAGATAGTAAAAAAGAATATGTTCATAAATACAAATTTGCAGATGGTAAATATTATTGGTATAGTACAGAACAAGTTAAATAAAAAATAATACCCCAAGCTTTTAAGCGGGAGTATTATTTTTTATTTCATTACTAACATTTTTTAAAACGGCATGAACCACAATTCGGCTATCGCCATTAACGCAAGTTGATAAAGTAATTATTTTATCATTTTCATTTGGGGTAATGCCAAAATCATAAATACTACGATCTTTTAATTTTTGGAAAAAGGCTACTTTAGCTTCACTACTTGCAAATATCGTACTCATGTAGTCGGTAGTTTTATAAATTTTATATACGGAAAATATTTGAAAATCATAATTATAATAAAGATTACGAAAACTAATGATTTGATTTTCTTCTTGTTTATACCAATTAGCTCTTAAAACATTTTGAAGAGTTCCAAACATAACGCCAGAGTAGTAACGGTTATGAGCATAAAAGATAGTATTATCATTTAATTCAAAGGCATTATTGCGGTAATCCATGAAAACCCAACCATTATTATCTTCTTCCATATTAAAATTATGTTTTAAATAATATTGATTATTAATTCCTTGCACAACAGGATAATCTATATTCGTATTATTAACTTTAAGCCACCCAACCGTTTCGGGATTAACAATTAATAAAGAAGCAATATCATCATTAATAACTTTTAATTGTTCTTCTTCCTTATTTAAATTTAAGTCTTCAATTATTTGCTTGGAATCCGTAATTTCAATTACATGCGAAATACTTTCCTTAATATTATTATTGTTTTGCATTGAAGCGTAATTATCATAAAAAACATAACTGAAAGAGCAAACAATAATGCCAATGATTATTAACCCACAGGACTCTAGAATTTTACTATTAGTTTGTTTAACAATATTTTTATTAATGTAATCATTACTATAAGCTAAACGAAAATAAATTTTATAAGCTTTACTTTTCTTTTTATTAAACTTTTTTAAAAAGTCAATAATCTGCGAGTCAGTTACATTATCATGAATAACGATTTTAATATTTTTTTTACTAGTAGATTTTAAAGTATTAACTAAAAATTCTAAGTCTTGTAAAGAAGCTTTATTAACATCAATAACTTTTAAATATTTATTTATTTTACAGAATGTTTGGAAATCTTCTTCATCTTGTTCTGATAAAGGAAATTCGATTCTTAAAGATATTTTATAAAATAAACTAGAGAATTGATTTAAATTATTATCAAGCATAAAATTTGATAAAAATAAGATTTCGTTGCGAGATTCCACTAAAATATTATGACGGTCTAATAGTTCTAACATAAATGGTTGAATATTATAACAACTAACATTTTTAATATTAGTTTTAATTAATGCTTCACATAAAGCATAACTGATAGGAACATCATCTTTATAGATAATACTATTAACATAATTATTATTAGTAAATAAATTAGTAACTATTAAATTTAAATTACCATTTTCTACCACCGCAGTATTTATTTTTTCACTAGCTACTAGTTCATTAATAAAATTATTAACTAAAGTAGGATTATCATTAATATAATCATCCGAAAAAACTAATTCATTGCTATTTATTATATTAGTATTAAGTAAATTTTTATGTTCATTGGAAAGCTTTTTTCGTTCTTTAAAAATAATGTTATTATTTTTAATGGTTATTAAAATCTTAATCATTAATAAACTACCTCGCAATTATATTATCCTTTATTATGATATCACAAAATTAATCATTTTAGTACAAATTTAAAAAAATAATGCCGAATTATGTAACTACTCAGACTTAACCCACTCAAAAACGAGTAACTTTTAGGTTACTCTTTAATTTGCAAACAAAACATTAC
>CANQCI010000043.1 GCA_947589675.1 uncultured Bacilli bacterium
AAAAAAAAAAAAAAAAAAATCAAGTTGACAGTCATTTGACATACTTGACACTTTGATTTTTTCTTTATTTTATTCAGTTCTTAAAGCAACAACTGGGTCTTTCTTACTTGCTACTCGAGCTGGCATTAAGCCCGCAATGGCGGTCAATACTACACTAATAACAATTAGGATAATTGCCCCTTTCCAAGGAAGAATAGCAGCATTAGATATATTAGCTACATGCTTGATTAAAGCATTAATTGGAATATTTAAAATTAAAGTAACTATTATTCCTAAAGTTCCAGCACTAAAGCCTTCGATAACCGTTTCGGCATTAAAGACTCTCGAAATATCTTTCTTACTTGCTCCAATAGCTCTTAAAATACCAATTTCTTTAGTTCTTTCTAAAACAGAAATATAGGTAATAATCCCAATCATTATTGAAGATACAATTAGCGAAATGGCAACAAATGCCATTAAAACATAAGAAATAACATTAACAATCGTGGAAACACTACTCATCATAATCCCGACAACATCAGTATAACTTATTTGAGCTTCTTCTTTTTTACCCTCATTGTATTTATCAATTATTTTTACTATTTCTTCTTTTGAATCAAAATCTTTAGGATAAATATTAATTTGATCTGGATCATCAACATCCGCAATACCTAATTTACGCATATTTTCTTCATAACTAGAAGTCATATTATCGGCATAAGTTTTCATATAATCTTCTAATTCTTGAGGTGATAAACTTTGAATACGTTTTAATTCCTCAGGTGTTAAATCTTTATAATTAAATGTTTCATTAGCACTAAATTCTCTGCCTGTAAAAACATTTATATCTTTATTTTTTAATTGTTCACTAACAATCTTTGTTTCATTAATTTTATTAATTAAATGTTCCATTAATTCATGGGTATAACCAACCATGCCCGCAAAAGAATTGGTAGTAACCGCTTCTTCATTAGGACGAATAATCCCCACTACTTTAATTTCCTCAGCATCTTTAATTACTTTTTGCATGTATTCATCATCATCAGATTTATCAACCCAAATTCCATTTACTTTCGTATAATAATCCGTATTTAAAACTAATTTAAAACTTAAATTTAATAAATCTTTAGTATCATAACTAGTATTTGCAAATTTAACTTCTTTTCCACTAGTCATATTAACAAATTGTTCTTTTAAATCATCTTGATCAAGGATTCCTAAACTATATAAAGTATAATCTAATATTTGATTATTTTTATCTACTAAGAT
Organism: uncultured Bacilli bacterium; assembly: GCA_947589675.1. GTDB lineage: Bacteria > Bacillota_I > Bacilli_A > RF39 > UBA660 > Onthocola_B. The sequence goes on from CANQCI010000043.1 coordinate 1,249, forward strand.
AACTACTTCATTATACTTCGTTGGCCAATGTCCATCCACTAAATCATATTGTTGTTTATTTAATTCCTCATTATTAATCATTTCATAAAATACATCATAATTAGACATATAAGTACTATAAACATTAGATACCCCACTCATGTTCATGCCTAAAGCATCCATGATAGTAGTGGGATTAACTTGAACAACTTTATCACTATTATTTTTATATAAATTTAATTGAACATTATAAGAATATTGAATATCTGATACATAATCATTTATTTTACTTTTATTACTTTCTAAATAATTTTTAAAACTTTTTAAATCATTATGTTCAACTTTTTCACTCATGGTTGTAAACATATCCCCAAGGATATTTATGGAATGTATTTTATTATCATTATATTCTTTAGATTCTTGATTACCGGTTAAGTTTTCAATTAACCCTGTCATATCTACACTTTCTTTTTGAATGGAAAGTGGATACCCAGCTAAAGTTTCCCGCTCAGTTTTATCAATAAACTCTTGAACTCCATTTGATAAAGAAAGGATTAAGGCAATCCCAATAATCCCAATGGAACCAGCAAAAGACGTTAAAAAGGTTCTTCCTTTTTTCGTCATTAAGTTATTTAAACTTAATTGTAAAGCCGTCTTAAAAGACATTGATGTTTTCTTACTTTTTTTCTTAATTAAATTATTATCTTCTACATTTTCTTTCTTACTATTATATGGTTTAGTATCATCAATTACTTCTCCATCTTTTAAAGTAATAATCCGATTAGAATAGGTATTAGCAATATCCGCATTATGAGTAACCATAATAATTAAACGATCATTAGCTATTTCTTTTAAGATATTCATAACTTGTTCACTAGTCTTAGAATCAAGAGCACCTGTTGGTTCATCCGCAAGTAATATTTCTGGGTCATTAACTAAAGCCCTAGCAATAGCTACCCTTTGCATTTGTCCACCCGACATTTGATTAGGCTTTTTATCCATTTGATCAGCTAAACCAACTTTTTTTAAAACTTCTTTAACTCTTCTTTTCCGTTCTGATGCTGGAATACCTGATAAAGTTAAAGCCAGTTCTACATTAGCAAATACAGTTTGATGGGGAATTAAATTATAACTTTGAAAGACAAAACCAACCCGATGATTACGATAAGTATCCCAATCTCGGTCTTTATATTCTTTCGTACTTTTACCACTGATAATTAAATCCCCCGTGGTGTAATCATCTAAGCCCCCGATGATATTTAAAAGGGTTGTTTTCCCACACCCTGAGGGACCTAAGATGGAAACAAACTCATGGTCACGAAATTCTAAATCAATTCCTTTTAAAGCATGAACTTTTTCATTACCAGTAACATAATCTTTTTTAATATTTTTTAACTTTAACAAAAGAATCATCCTCTCATAATTAAATATTATACAACCTAACCCTAATTTAGAAAATAATTTTTTTTAATTTTATATTATTATTTATAAAAAAATTATCACTGGGAAATGTTAAAAGCTCCATTTTGTTTTAAGTTAGACGGCATTACTTATAAAAAACAGGCAACACTTTTCTGCGTGGAAAAATTTGCCTGCTTTCATATTTTCTTGAGTTTAATTTTGACTGATATTTGGAAGAACTTTTTAGTCCAAAATTTGACATATTTTCTAGGTGAAATCAAAACTGTCCGCAGGGAAGATAATTATACTAGACAACAATCCGGTATGGACTATCCGAAGTACCAGTAGCGGAGTCAACTTTAATCTTCACATCAGACTTCAGATAAAAGGACGGGCGAACCACGCTCGCATAGTCGACGTTGTAGTAGTCCACATTCCCGTAGTAGCTGACAGCGAACGCAAAGCTGGAATTGCTGGAGTAGCGCGATATTGTCCATTCATAAACATTATTAAATAACCAGTTATTTTCACGGTTACTATTACCAGTATTATCATAATTAAATAATTGTGATGTCCAACTTTTTTGTTCGCTTGCAAATCCATAGTCCGAAGCAGACATCAAACCAATTTGAGCCGATACTGTTGGGGGCGAAGCTATTTCGGCATCATACATTACTTTTGGTGTTACTAATACTGTGCTATGTCCTCCGACATGCCATGTTGTTGTCGCTATTTTATCTGTCCACGTTGTACCTAATTTACTTAAATAACCACCATTTAATGCTTGATATAATGTGCTACTTCCCCATGTATTATTAGCTGTTTGATTCCAATAAAATCCTTCACTTGGTGCTACCTTTACTCTTTTTAAATTATCGTAATATCCAATATCTGGTGCACCATCACTAGCTATTCCCAATTCAGTACTTTTTATGTATTCCGATTTAATTAATTTTACCTGATTATTAAATACACCAATTATCCGATATAGATTGGCATCTGGGCATGTTTCTGTTCCATTATTGTAATTTTCACTACCATTTCCAAAACAGACAAAATTATTTGGATTATTTCCGGAATACCGATAACTATTATCTTGGGCTCCAATTGTATCGTGCTTAGCTAATGTCCCTAAACCTGATACTCCTACTTTACTTATTACAAATTTACTTAAGGTTGGATAATCAATATTTACATTACAAGTTATATCACTCGTCACATTACTAGCTGTTAATGTTGTCTTAGCATCATCTAGGGTACAACCTTCTCCACTTGTTACTTGAGCTGTAGTTATATCATAACCAGCACTCGCTAATATTGTAAATGTTGCTGTATCATTTTCTACAACAGTTTTACTTGGAGGGGTGGATGTTCCGCCTGTTACTTGAACAGTTACCGTATATGGTGGTGTGTTTTCATTTTTATCAAAGCTATTAGTTGCTTCCCTATTTAATTCATCTTTAGCTGTTACTTGAATTTTATAAGTATTTCCAGCTTTTAAGCCTGTAAATTCAAACTCATCACCTGTTTGCCAACTCCATTCTCCGTAAGTTTCATTATCAGCTATTTTAAATCCATACTCAGCAACATTCTTAGTTCCATTTGATGCTGTTGCTTTAACTTTAATAGTGTTGTGAGTTATTTCGCTAATACTGACATCTGTTACTTGAACCCTCTTATATTCATCGGTTTTGATGATAGCTGTTTTAATATTACTACTTATTCCTTGAATATCTTTGGAATAAGCATAAATTTTATAACTTTGATTATCTTTTAAAGGAGCTCCATCACACTCAGTAAAAACATGAGTCGCATCCGTAGTTTCAACATAGGTTGGTTCTAACTTTTCCGCAATACTCATAATACTTGCTGTTTCAGGATCTTCAGTTGTTTCTTCAATAGCATAATAATATTTATCTATTTCTTCGGTATGGTTATCATTTTCAATTAAATTAATTGTTATACTTTCATAATCTTTAGAGATTTCAATAATACTATTTAGCTCCGGCATAACATAAGTTTCTTTTTCTTCTGTCGTAATTAAAACTTTACCTTGAAAAGTTTTACCTGTATTTTTTTGTTGGTCGACTTCTAAATTTCTTAAAGTTACTTCAAAATTCCAAGTTTCTTCCATACCATCAGCACTATTTGCTTTTATTTCATCTTGATAAACTACTTTAAAAGCACCATGTCTTTTGGTTATATCAAATCCTTGTAATGTTTCATTATATATTAACCCATCAATATTTTTTATCTCAGTTCCATCTGGGTCAGTTACTTTTAAAAGTAATTCAACTTCATTTGGGTCAGTTGAATAAGTAAAATCATTTGCAGCAATGATAAAATAAACATTATAATAATCCGTTGCCTCATTTGTCGTATTATTAGGTATTAACTTAGCTGTGGCTGTCGTAGTTCCCGTTTTATCTCCAGCGGTTTTATAAAAATCATCTGACGATGCCGTGATATTAATTGGTGTTCCTGCATGAAAAGTTAAAGAGTCAGTTGTCCCTGCTCCAACTTCAATGTCGGCATTGCCACCAGTACCTTTTTGAGCCTGAAAGAACGCATAAGTTGCCCCAATTACGACAAGTAAAAGTGTAAACAATGTAAACAAAATTAAACCTTTTTCTTTTCTAGACTTTCCCATAAAATAGACACCCTCATTCTAAGGCATTTTACTAAAAAAAGGAGAAAAAATCAAGTTGACAGCATTTTACATACATTGTACTTATTTATTTACTTCATCATTACTATCCGTATTTTCTAAAACTGGAGCTACTTTTTCATCATTCAAGGGAATTGTTTCTTTGGTTTCATCTTCTTCTTTAATTTTAAATTCTGGTTCTTTTATTTTTTCTAATTGCATTCTTCGATTATTTTTTATGGCTAAAAAGATAATAAGTAAAATTATGATAACTACGCCAATTATAAAGTAAAAGAAATTAGGATTAGTTAAAGCAAATTCATACTTTACAATATTATCATCCATTTTTAAAATATCCCAAGTTAAAGTTTTCCCTTCATTATCCACAGTTGTGGCATTACTACTAACTAGTTTATGAGGTAATTTAACAATAAATTGCATATCAAAATAATCAGCATAAGCCTCTATTTCTTCTTCTGTTGCTTTACTATCTAATAAATCTTCATCTAATTTAATATAAGCTATATATTTATTTTTAAATAATCCTTTTTCAACTTTAAAAAATTTATCAGGAAAATCCTTTTTCGTAAAATTAGCTAAATCAACTTGTAAATCATCTTTAATAGCAATATCATCAATATTACTAAATTTTTTTGTAACGGTAATTTGAATATTCTTTTTATCTGGAGCCACAACTTCATTTACTTTATACCCCCGAGCTTCTAAATTACTTTTTTCTTCTTCATTTAATAAATCATTGGTTGATTCCCTTAAAGCTGATGTGTCGATATCTTCCCCCATTATAGATGACATCTTAGCTAAATCAATACCCACATTCCATTTAAAATCCATACTTTTATCACTATTAATACCCATTTCAATTTTATAATCAACACACCCTGTTAGGAATATTAAAATAAATAAACTTAAACTTATTACTTTAAATAATTTATTCATGCTTATCATCCTTAATCTCTTCAAAGCGATACTTTTGGTTAGTTTTATTATCTTTTCTATCTCTTACATCTTCCTCATCTAAAAAACTAGCAAGAGGACGAGCCCAAATAGTCCCTTTATGTTCATATATAACTAAATCCTCTAAAGTTTCTGAATGTTTAGCTAAAGCTTTAACTTGCATAACATCCCCTTTAAAATGTTGCCATTTACTATTTATTTTTATTTCTTCTTTTCGCATCATTAACCTCTTTTTTTATATTTCTTATCTTAAATTAAATATTCAAAAAAATCAAGGCTATCCTTGACTTTCAGAAAAGAAGAAATAAAAAAGAAGTAAGCTCTTATCTATTAAAAGTACTTACTTCATAACTATTTACAAGTAGCTCCATCAGTTTTAAAACGATTAGCTAATGAATCTATAGTAGAAATTTGAGAACTATCATAAGCTACTGTATTTGTTATATATACCTTACCATCTTTATAGTAATTGTTAGTATTACTTGTTGTGCCACTAAAGCCCATAGTCATCCCAGTTAAAGCAGCAAACTTAGAAACGACTTCATTTTCTGAACTTCCCTCAGGAATATTTATTTTGCCATTTTTACTTTCCCACATAATAACAGTATCTTGCATTATTTGATCACCTTGTTTATAAAGTCCAAATGTCATATTCATTTTATTATTTTCATCAAAATCACTACTAAGTGTACAGACTTTAGAATATTCAGAAGTATTTTTATTAAAAGTTGCTTCACCACTATCTTCTTTTTCTTTAGATATTAATAAAGCAACCCCAACCACAATAACAATAACTACAACAACTACACCAATAATTATCTTTTTTTGGGGTAAACTAGAAAGTTTATTATTCCCATTATTCATATCATTAGTCATAATATCTCATCCTTTTTTTATAACAACTCATTTAGGCAATAATTTCAAGCTTATTTACCTTTCACTTTAAAGTCATTATAATATAAAAAAGGAATTAAAGCGATTTTTTCCAAAATATTGTTATAACTTTACGTAAAATTTAAAATATGCCAAATAATACTATCATTATATCTACTGACTTTTTAAATATTTACTTATTGCTTCTTTAATTCCCCGATAAGGTAAAGAGGCACAATGTTTTCGATTACTTTGTTTATATATATCTTCATAACAAATAGCTTCTTGTAATATATCTTTATCATAGGGTTGTTCATTTAACATATTTTCAAAATTAGTAATATAATTATTAGCTTCTTCAATAGTTTTCCCAATTAAATTCGTAATCATAATTGAAGTAGAAGAAATACTAATAGCACAAGCTTCCCCATCAAAAACAATATCTTCAATAACATTATCTTTAATTTTAAGATAGATATCTAAATTATCTATACAAGAAGAATTATTAGTATTAACTTTAATATAATCTGGATCATCGGTTCTATATTTATTCTTGGGATTACTATAATGATCCATTATTATTTCTCTTTTAGTTTCTTTATCTATTTCCATCTTTATATCATCTCTTTTAATATTTTATCTTTATTTTTAAGTAAATCTACTAAAGTATCAATTTCTTTTTCCGTATTATAAAAATATAAACTGATTCGAATACTATTAGTTACCCCCGTAGAATTTTTTAAAATCTTAGCACAATGGCTTCCAGCTCGAACACATATATTATATTTATTTAAATAATAAGCTACATCTTGACTAAAAATATCATCTACATTAAAAGCCACAATCCCACTGTCAGCTTCTAAGTTAATAATATCGATATAAGGAATAATTACTAGTTTATCAATTAAATAATTTCGTAAGGCTACTTCCCGTTCATGAATATTATCCATCCCTATTTCTTGTAAATATTTTATCGCCGCACCTAGCCCAATAACGCCTGAGATATTAGGTGTTCCCGCTTCTAACTTAGTTGGTAAATCTTTTAAATAAACTTCGTTTTCATTATCAAAAGATTCATTCATTCCTCCCCCCAAGTTAATCGGTTCTAAATTTTCCAGTAATTCTTTTTTACCATATAAGACCCCAATCCCAGTTGGACCCAACATCTTGTGTCCTGAGAAAGCTAAGAAGTCTATATCTAAATCTTGGACATCAGTTTTTAAATGAGGAACACTTTGGGCTCCATCAACCACCACGAAAATATCATGTTCATGGGCAAACTTGGTAATTTCTTTAATTGGGCGAATATCCCCGATGACATTAGTTACACCGGCTAAAGAAATAATTTTTGTCCTTGGACTAATACTTTCTTTAACATTATTTAAGGTTACATGTAAATTATCATCTAAAGGAATATATTTAATTACACACCCTAAAGTCCTTGCTAACTTAAACCAAGGTAAAACATTAGAAGCATGTTCACTATTTGTAATTAAAATCTCATCACCAGTTTCTAATAATTTAGCAAAGAAGCCACTGGCAATCATATTTAAACTTTCGGTTGTCCCACTGGTAAAAACAATTTCTTCTTTAAATTTAGCATTTAAAAACTCTTTTACTAAATCTCTCGTATTTTCATATTCCAAATCTACTTGATAAGAAATATCATAATCCCCCCGATGGGCATTAGCACTATAATTAGTGTAATAATCATTCATTTTATCAATAACCACCTGCGGCTTTAAACTAGTTGCTCCATTATCAAAATAAATAATATCTTTTTCTAACATTGGAAAATCATCCCTATGCATCTTTTATCACCTCCACACTCTTTAAAAATCCCTCTAAGATAAGCTTCTTACTTGCTTCTTTGCTAAGTCCCTTACTTTCCAAATAAAATAAATCCTGAGGACTTAAATTACTAATAGTTACATAATGATTAGCCATTACTTCACTCGTATTAATTTCCATATTAGGTAAAACTTCAATTAATCCCCCTTCATTTATTCCTTTTATATCTTCAATAAGTTCATTATCAACTGTTTCTTCATCAACATCAGCTAAAACATTTATTTTTACTTTCTTATCTTTACTAATAGTTCTAATTTTCATTAAACTTTTATTATTATTACCTAATATTTTATTATTAATTAATAACTCAGTATTTAATGATGAAGAAAAACTTTCTTTATAATTTAAAAAAGTATTATTATAAGCTATTATATTAACAATCCTTTTTTCTAACATAACATCTTTAAATAAAATATCTAAATTAGCTTCATCTTCTAAAATAAGTGTTAAATCTAAATTACTTTTTTTAACAATTATTTTATTATTTCCTTTAATATATAATTTACAACTTTCTTGATTTAAATATAATTCAGCTTCCATATTTTCAAGGTTTTTTATTTCTTCATCTACAATTATTTTATTCATTAGAACCAAGCCCACTTATATCAAATGTCTTAGCAAAACCTTCATTTTCAATTTTTTTAGCTAAAGAATAATCACCTGAGGCAATAATCTTTCCTTTATCTAAAATATGAACTTGTTCAGGTTTTAAAAGGTCAATTAATTTCTTTTGATGGGTAATAATTAAAATGGTGGGATGATTTAATTCATAATATTCTTTAATATTATCCGCAACAACATTAATAGCATCAACATCTAAGCCAGAATCAATTTCATCTAATAGGATTAAGCTCGGGTTTAATATCCACATTTGCAAGAGTTCATTTTTCTTGCGTTCCCCTCCACTCATGCCAACATTTATTTCACGATGAATAAAATTATGGGGAAGCTTTAACTTATCACAAGCCTCTTGTAATTTTTGATTTAAAGTGAAAATACCCACTTGAGTTTGATTAATCTCAGCTAAAGCCATCCTTAGCATCTCCGCATTAGTAACCCCTTCAATTGGCATAGGATTTTGATTCACATAAAAAACTTTAGCTCGAGCAATCTCTGTCGGCGTTAAATTAGTGATATCTTGATCTTGATAAATAATTTTCCCTTCAGTTATTTTATATTCACTATCATGCATAATAGCTTTACATAAGGTGCTTTTACCGCTACCATTATGTCCCATTAGAACATGAATTTGTCCATCCGGAATTGTTAAATTAAAATTAGATAATATTTTTTTATCATCAACCATAACCGTTAAATTAGTAATTTGTAACATAAAACCACCAAACATATTTTAACACATGTTAATCCACAAAAAAAGAATTAACCATTCATTAATTCTCTTTTCTTAATTCTAATAGTAAATACAATTTTTATAACTTGAGTTGTATTTACTTTCAGAAATAGGATTGTATTTACTAT
>CANQCI010000044.1 GCA_947589675.1 uncultured Bacilli bacterium
TCTTTTCCAATATATTTTGAGGAAGTTAAATCAATAGAGATTCCATTTATATTTCCTTTAAAATAAAGTAAATCAATGGTTTTATCTTTTGGTGTCATTATGCCTGTGAAAGACAAGCATCTTTTCTTGCTCCGTGCCAATGTTTGACATTGGCTGGTATTACCACAATATCACCGGGAGATAATTTTTGTGCCTTTTTTCCCCATTCTTGATAGTATCCATATCCTGCTGTGCAAATTAAAACCTGTCCTCCTCCAGATTTTGAAGCATGAATATGCCAATTATTTCTGCAACCTGGTTCAAATGTTACATTGGCAAAACTAATCCCATTCTCAGTTTTAGCTAAAGGATTTAAATAACTATTTCCTGTAAAATACTCTGCATACGCATCATTTGGATTGCCTAATCCAAATATATTTAATTTAGCAAATTCTTGTTTTTTGGTTTCATCTTCATTTCCATAAACTTCTTCGATTAAAGGAAAAGTACTCCAAGCTTTAGGCCATCCGGCATAAAAAGCTAATTGAGTTACTACTTCGACTACTTCTTCTTTGGTAATTCCATGTTCTTTTCCAATTGCTAAATGACTCTTTAATTGGGGATATAACCCCATCGCAAATAAGGCTGAAATAGTGATTAAACTTCTATCCCTTGCCGATAATTTATCTTCTCGACTCCACACTTCTCCAAATAATACATCATCATTTAATTCAGCAAATTTGGGAGCAATATTACCTAATTGTTCCCGACCGGCTGTTTGTTTTTTCATTTAATCTTTATCCTCCAAACTTTTAAATTTTTCTACTTTCATGCTTAAATGATATTTGTTCCTTAAATCGGCTATTTGCCGCATCATTTCTGATTTATGATGAGCATCTAGTGCTTCTTCATTTTGCCATCTATCAATAAGCAAAACTGTTTCTTCATCGTCAATTGGTAAAAAATATTCATATTTTAGATTACCAACTTCGGCTCTAACTCTATCTACAATACCCTTAGATATCATTTCACGAGCAAATTTTTTAGCGTTATCATTTTCACCATGATAATAAATGTTAATAGTTATAGCCATAACAGTACCTATATTGCTAGCCAATCTTTTACATCACTAGCTTGGACATTGCTGGAAAATCTTTTAGCATTAACAAAGTTAAGGTTACTATATGTATTTTTTAAAGTATTAAAGCTGTTTGTTACACTTGAACCTCCTGATGTTGCAAATACATAGATTTTTTGGCTTTCAAGATTGTTTTCTTCAATAAAGGTATTGATGACTCTAGGTGCTAAATCCCACCAGACAGGAAAACCAATTAAAACAGTATCATAATCACTTAAATTAGAAACTTTATTTTTTACTTCTGGTCTTGATGAGGGATTATTCATTTCAACTGACGATCTGCTATTATGATCATTCCAATCTAAATCTTCATCTGTATATTTATTTACCGGTTCAATTTCAAACAAATCTCCCCCAGTATATTCGGCAATTTTTCTGGCTACCTCACCAGTTATTCCACTTGCGGAAAAATAACTTACTAAAATTTTATTCATAAAAATCATTCCTTTCTTTTTTAATACCAATCATGTTTTTCATTTCTATTTAAAGCATTTATTTCTGCCATTTCATCATTAGACAAACTAAATCCATAAATATCGGTATTTTCTTTAATATGATCCGGATTAGATGATCCTGGTATGACCACAACACCTTTTTGTAAATTCCACCGAAGAATTACTTGAGCTGATGATACATGATGATTATTTGCTATTTTAACTATGGTTTCATCATTTAATAGTTCACTCGTATGACCTCTTCCGCCAAAGGGATACCAACCTTGAACGACTATCCCTAAATTTTGGATAAAGGGTATAACATCATTTTCTTGATAATAAGGATGTATTTCATTTTGAACAAGAGCGGGTATTATACTTACTTGAGGCAAAAACTCTTTTAGTTCTTCAATATACCAATTGGATAATCCTAAAGAACGAATCTTACCACTTTCAACATATTTTTCCATTTCTTTATAAGCTCTAACATCTAAGTTACCCGGATGATGTAAAAGCATCATATCGATGTAGTCAATATCTAGCTTTTTTAAAGCCAGCTCTATTGCTTCTTTAGGTTTAGCATATTGACTAGGATAAATTTTAGTAATAACAAATATCTCTTCTCGTGGTATCCCTGAATCTCTTATAGCTTTACCAATTTCTTCTTCATTACCATACATATAAGCGGTATCAATTAATCTTACACCCGATTTTAATGCCCAAGATACCGCCTCATAACAAGTATCACCAGTTAAACTATATGTTCCTAGTCCATTTAAGGGCATAACATATCCACTGTTAAGTTTGACTGATTTTGTTTCAAAGTTAAAATTAGCTTGGGGAGCTTGTTTTAACTCTTCTATTATATTATTATTCACCAAGTTTTCCTCTCCTTTTATCCTTTCGACATTTAATAAAAAGTAAATTCTTAATCCCATAATGAAAGCTATTATCGTAATTAAATAAATTAATACTTTCTTTTTCATGCCAGTTAATCCTTAAAGATTTAAATCATTAACCCATTTTTTTACTTCACTAGAACTTGAAGATAATCTTTTTCCTTCTTCAAAATTAACCTTTTTATAATGACTCTTAAAATAACTTACACTTGTTGATATGCCCGAGCCACCTGAGGTACAAAAGGGAATTACCGTTTTACCATCTAAATTATGATTATCTAAGAATGTTAAAATAATTCTTGGAGCATCACCCCACCATATAGGATAACCTAAGAATATAATATCATAATTATCCGTCTTAATATTATTTTTTATTTCTGGTCTAGCACTTTCATCATTTTGTTCTTTCGTACTTCTACTATTATTGTTGTTATAATTTAAATCCGCATCTGTATATTCATCTTGAGGTTCAATCTCAATTAAATCTCCCCCAGTAGCATCTTTAATATATCCTGCTACTTTTTCAGTTGTCCCGGTGGCTGAGAAATAAATGATAGCAATATTTTCTTCACTATCCTCATTATTATCTTTAAACATTTCCTGTTTATTTTCGGTGGTATTAGCACTATTAGCAAACTCTTTTCTTTCCTTAGAACCCATAAACCAAATTCCCAAAGCGGCAACAATTATTACTACTGCTCCAATTAAAGCCATTACTTTTTTATTCATATTTTTTTTCCTTCTTTCTTTTTCCCTTAAAATTATTTATTAAATATGTTATTAAACTTATAAATAAACTTGATGATATAATGCGAATATAAAATATTATCGGTGATTCATTAAAATCATAAAATTTAAAAGCATTAAGTAAGAACATATCACTTATAAATTTTAATTTTATAAAACTATGTAAACCATAGATTACTACTAAGAATAATATTAAGTAATACACATATTCGAAAGTATTATCTTGCATTTTTTTATTTAATTTGTTAATAAGTATACCCAGATGCAATCCTAAATGAATTGACATTATGACAAATCCCCAGCTAGTACTAAGCATGTGTAATTTTCTTCCCATTATAGTTGTTTTAATATTTAAGAAAGTAAATACATCACTGGAAATATTGATAGCACTTATAATCATTCCGAGCATGCATATTAACAAGTTGAAATCAATAATTAATATCAATAATCTTTTAAATGGATATTTACCTTTAAATATAGTTTTATAATATCGATAATTTAGAATATGATGAACTATAAATTAAGATAAATAATAAAGAACCGAGTATTTCATGGATTAAATTACCTGTAATATGATGTCCCATTAATACGATGAAAATTAGATACATAACTATATCAATTATCATTTTTATTTTTTTCATAAGTACACCAACTTAAATTTTTCTTTTAGCCTTTACTAAAGCTATAATTTTGCCGGTTTTCATAACATGCTTCATTCGAGTAACTTTCGTAAATTTTTAGAATATATTTTTTCTTTTTCATCACTTTTTAAAGGTAACTCATCAATAGCCCCTTCTATTTTCTCTGTTGCACCATTGGGCATAATTCCAAACGGAGCATCTGTCCCAAATAAGACTTTATCAATGCCGAAATAATATATGGCTAGTTCTAAAGCCTTCGAATTTCCAAGGATTGCTGTATCCACATAAAACTTCTTAAAATCATCTTTTTTATCTTCCATAATATTATCAATTCTCCCTGCAAAAAATGGTATCATAGCCCCAGCATGATGAACAATGATTTTAATGTTAGGACATTTTTTAAATATATCAGCATTTATTAAATCTAACATTGCTTGAGATAACTCATATTCCCAACTAAATACAATATTATTATCAGGTTTACGAACATCGAATACAGGATAAAGTAAAACAAGTAAGCCAAGGCGAGCACACTTTTTTAGAATTGGTAAGTATTCTTTATCAGCAATACTTTTTCCTAAATGTCTTGTAAAAACTTGAACGCCAACCAGTTCTTTGGCATCGTTAATTTCATCTAAAATATGGAGGGATGCTTCGACATTATTAAAAGGTAACATGCCAATTCCATATAAAAACATATCATTATTTTCTCTTACACAATTTCTAAGTTCTTCATTGGCTTCTCGGCATAACCTAGCTGATTCTTCGGGATTACAATAATCCTCAGCATTAATATTGGCATAACTTATAATTTGCTTTGTTGTACCATTCCATAATTGGTGTCTTACCCTTAAATCCTTTAAAGCTTCAATATTCGTAAAAGCATAAGTTTTAGGAATATCAGAATTAATGCTTAGCATCTTTCCATAATAATTAGGTAATAATACATGGGCAAATACATCAATTTTTTCCATTTTAAATATCTCTCCCTAACTTATATGCTTCTTCATAATATTTCTTTGGCATCATAGCTACTGTGCCACAGCCTTTACCATAGATTCTTCCGGCATCTTGAAAATGCATATAAGATATTAATGTATCAAAATATTTATCTATTGCTCCAAAGGTAAATTTATCATCATTATTCCAAGCCGTCATTATTACCCCAACTTTGAGATTCTTATTGGTAATCTTCATCGTTTTGGCATAAAAACGGTCTATCATCATTTTTAACTGACTACTCACATGGTAATAATAAACTGGGGAAGCAAAGATTAGGGCATCAGATGCTAATATTTTATTTAAAATTTCATTGCCTTTATCTTTTTGAACACAATCCCCATTCATCCCACAAGCATCACATCCTAGGCATGGATGAATATCTATATAAGCTAAATCAATTACTTCGACTTCTTTTCCTGTATCTTTTGCCCCTCTTATAAATTCATTTACTAATGTATTTGAAGTCCCATTTGCATGCGGACTTCCGGCTAAAACAATTATTTTCATTTTATACCTCCAAGTATTTTTTCTAATCCCATTTTTAAAAGCTCTTTATCAGTATAAAATTTATAAGCAAAATTAGCTTTATGTATTGCTTCTTTCATCTTATCAGTAATAGAAGTATAAGGATATATCCCTACTAAAAAAGGTAAGAAAGTAAAGGCAATTTCTTCTGCTTCACTATCTTTGATGTTAAAAAACTTACCTAAACACTGTTCTAGTAAAGAAACAGATTCTTTAAATGCTAATTTAAAGGTGGTAATATTTTCAACTCTACTATTTGCTTCCATTTCAAACATATTCATAGAAATAAGTTTAAGTAAAGTTCTTCTTTTCATAAGCGAATCCGTAATTTTATTTATAAAATCTTCTCTTGCCAGTTTTTCATTTTTTTGAAGAATAATAGTTAAGTCTTCATTCCATTTTAAATATTCTCTTTCCAGAAGTGCCAAAAAAATTTCTTCTTTAGTTTGAAAATAATTATAAATAGATGTTCTACCTACACTTATTTGATCACCTATAATTTTAATATTTATATCCTTAAAATCTAACTTTTGGTATAGTTTCTCACAAGCATTAATAATCTCCTCTTTTCTTTCATCAACAAGTCTTTTTTCCATTCCATCACCTCTTACTGACACATTGTCAATATAATAATGTTATTTTTATGACACTATGTCAATATTTTTTTTAGCTACTTTTCAATCTTACCCCGCATTTGATTTATTCAAAGAAAACATTAATTTTCGCCATATGTCTTTTATTGGCGTAATAATGGGAGAATTTTTAGTTAGTAAAGAAGGAATTGGTTACTTAATAATATATGGAACACAAGTATTTAATTTAAGTCTAGTAATGGCGGGAATCTTTATTTTAATCATCATATCTTTTATTCTTTATAAAATAATTACCATCATTGAAAAAAAATTAGGTAATAAATAAAAGTCTTAAGCAAAACTTAAGGCTTTTTCAGTTATTTTTTTAAATTATCAATATAATCACAAATTAAATTAGCAACTTTTTCTTTACCAATGGAAGCATTAATACATAAATCATAATTTTTAGCATCTCCCCATAACTTACCGGAAATCATTTCATAATAACTAGAGCGATTTTTATCTGATTTTTCGATATTTTTACTAGCTTTTTCTTTGGTATCATTATACATTTTCATAATGTTTTTAATCCGATATTCCCGAGGGGCATAAATAAATATTCGCACAATATTAGGATTATTTCTTAAAACATAATCTGCGGCTCGTCCAACTAAAACACATGAACCCTTTTTAGCTATCATTTTAATAACTTTATCTTGGGCGGTTATCGCATACTTAACTGGGGAAGTTGTTAAATATAAATCATGTAAAATATCTTCCTTTTTATTTATATCTGCGACAAATTCTTTATCTAAACCACTTTCTTTCGCCGCCAGAGCTGTCATTTCTTTATAGTAATATGGTATGTTTAATTTTTGGGCGACAATTTCACCAATAGCTTTTCCTTGCGTACCATGTTCTCGAGCAATCGTAATAATTACCCCAGGTTTAGACTCTTTTAAATATTGAGTTTCATGTTCATTCGGAACGACTTCTAAATCAAGATTTTTAAAAAATATTCTAATTAATCCAACCATTACCACTAATCCTAATAAATCAGCAATTGGAGCTGCTAATAAAACCCCTTTTATTTGCCAAAAATGCGGTAATATTATAACTAGTGGAACAAAGAAGAGAATATCTCTAGATAAAGAAACAATTGCTGATTTTAAAGGGTCACCTACAGCTTGAAAAAAGATTGAACTCATTTTTATTAAACAAGTAAATGTTACCAGCATTAAAAATAATCTAAATGTTAAAACCGCAAATTCCATATATAATGACTCACTTGAGCCAAATAAATTAATAACAATTTCGGGACAAAGTTCAAAGATAAAAGTTGAAGCTAATCCGACAATAAACGTAATTAAGAAAGTTTTCTTAAATGTTTCTTTAACTCTTTTAATATTTTTAGCCCCATAGTTATATCCTAAAATTGGTTGAGCTCCTAAAATAACACCCACAACAATATTTATGACAATAGAAAATACTTTCATAGCAATACCAATAACGGCAATAGGAATATCAGCCCCATATTTACTTAAAGCTCCATATTTAGCTAACATAATATTACAAATTAAGGAAATAATTACAATACTAATTTGCGTGATGAATGTTGATACCCCTAGTTTAACCACATTTTTAAAAATCCCTAAGTCAATTTTATAACTTTCCTTAGTTAATTTAAAAGTTTTAGGTTTATAAAAATAAATCAAAGATATTATTAAAGATGCTATTTGCCCAATTATCGTGGCATAAGCTGCCCCTTTTATTCCCCAATCAAATTTAAAGATGAATAAAGGGTCAAGAATAATGTTAATAACAGCCCCAATTGTTGTAGCTGCCATCGAAAAACGTGGGGAACCATCCGCTCTAATTATCCCATTCATACTATTTGCTAGCATGTATACAGGAATTGCCGCTAAAATAATTTCATAATAATCCTGGGCTAACCCAATACTATTTTGACTAGCTCCAAATAAATACAATAAATTATCTTTAAAAATAAATCCTAATATTAGAAAGATAATACTAATGAGCAAGGTCATTACAAAACTATTACCAATTGCTTTATTAGCATTTTTAGTATCACCTCTTCCTTGGCACAACGATAAATAGGCTGCCGTCCCATCACCAAAACACCAAGCAAATGCAACGGCTATAACAGTAATAGGATAAACTACCTCGGTTGCCGCATTACCTAAATACTCTAAACTACTATTACCAATAAATATTTGGTCTACCACATTGTATAAAGAACTTATTAGTAAAGACAATATACAAGGTATTGAAAATTTAAATAGTAATTTGGATATTTTCTCCTCTCCTAAAAATTTATTATTTTCATGATTTTCCATCTTGTTTCCTCCTTCTTTCATGGTCTAAATCATTTGTCAATCCACTTTAGGCGAAAAAAAATACGTAAAAACGTGTCTTGTTTTTACGCATTTAGCTGGATCAGACTAATAAATTTTACTACTTTTTAAAATTTTTTGCAAATGTTTTTTTAGCCTTTTTTCAAAACGGCTAAGGCGACATTTTTGCAAAAACTAAGTCCATCTAAGAAACTTAAATCCTTATACATGGCGGAAATTTTATCAGCTCGGCTAACTATTCTTCCCTCAATAAAAATACTTTCCCGCCAGGTCATACTTCGTAAAAATGATGGTCTTAAAGATTTTAAAATTAAATGTTTATAAATATATGGTAAATTATTAAATTCTTTTTTATTATTTATTTCTAAAGGAATTAACGATGGACTACGCAAAGGACAAGGAAACATATGATGTAAGACCCCATCAATAATAATCTCGGCATCTTCAACTTCTACAAAAAAATCTGGAAACCAAGTTATCGCATTAATAATAGCTTCAATTGGATGAGTAAAAGCATGAAAATTTTGAAGATACTTTTTAGGATTTTTTTGCATCCAAGGTTTTGTATATAAATCATGAAACATCGCAATTAAAACCGCTCTTTTTTTTATATCATCAGTCATTTTTTTCTTAATACATATTTTATAAGTTATAATAGCATCCCTAATAATATGTTCACCTAATGTCGTTTTTTCATGATGATAATAAGGCGGATTTAATCTTTTTTGAAATTCTGTATGTTTATAAATAGGTCGTATAATATCCCATAAATCTTGAATTTCTCCCTTAGAAAGATTATATTCGTAGAATATTTTTTTTAAATGTTGATATGTAAATTCTTTTTTCATAAACCACTCTCTTCATCATTATACTATTAATAATATAGTTTTTCATCAATTTTATGTAATTGAGTGTCAACTAGTTTTTTAACATTTACACGTTTTATCAATTTTCATATATTGAAAATGAAGGGAGTAAAAAAATTGAATAATAATATCCAAAAAGCACGTCAATATATAGATTGTTTTAACCAACAAAATCCTCACATCGGTGGCTGTTGTTGTTTTGCGATTAGTCCAACTGGGTCGACTGGCTCAGCAACTGTAACCGTCGGAACGACAACTACTGGAGCCCCAGGAACACCCGCCAGTGTTACTAACTCGGGAACCGCTACCAATGCTATTTTAAATTTTACCATTCCTCAAGGTATAACTGGACCAACTGGGTCGACTGGAAGCACTGGACCTACCGGACCTACTGGCACCGCGGGGCCTACCGGAACTACTGGCGACACAGGACCTACCGGACCGACTGGTGATACAGGGCCTACTGGACCAACTGGCGACACAGGACCTACTGGGCCTACTGGTGATACTGGACCTATTGGACCTACTGGGGACACAGGACCTATCGGACCGACTGGGGACACAGGACCTATCGGACCTACTGGGGATACGGGACCTACCGGGCCTACTGGGGATACGGGACCTAC
>CANQCI010000045.1 GCA_947589675.1 uncultured Bacilli bacterium
CTCGTTCGACTTGCATGTCTTAGGCATGCCGCCAGCGTTCATCCTGAGCCAGGATCAAACTCTCAATAAAAAAGATTTATAAAATTATAATCTCTAATTAAAGTTTAATCAAAGCTACTCAAAATTGACTTATTTTACTTAGTTTTCAAAGATCATTCACACATTTCCCGTGTGCACTAGTAATATACCAAACAAGTTTTGGATTGTCAACAAAAAATTTCATTTTTTTTATTTTTTTTGTTTTTTGACACCATTTTGTTGATTTTAAGCTCTTTTTAAAGAACCTAACATTAACTATTATATGCACCAGAAACATTTTAATATTACTTCTTTTCGTAAGTAATGAAGCTATTATAATACGCAATTACCTTTTTGTCAAATGGTCCTTGGCATTTTTTTTTCATTTCTATCAATTTATTTAATTCTTTTTTTACAATTACATCTATTTCTGGGGGATATTTCATGATTTTCTTATGATATTTATATTCATTATTATCTAAGATTTTATAACCACCATCAGGAAAAACACGTAAATCCAAATCATAATCTATATATTTAATAACTTTACCATCAATTAAATACGGCGTACCAATATTACAATAATAAAATAAACCAAATGATTTCATCTGAGCAATAACATTAAACCAATTATGCTTATAAAAAAATAAAATTGCTGGATCTTTAGTATAATAACTTCTTCCATCCTCTTCTGTTATTTTTACACGATTATTGATACAAACTATATAATCATCTTTAATATCTACTACAATTGCCCCATCACTTGCTTGATTAATTTTGCCATTATGTTTATAACAATGAACTTCAAATTTATCACCAATTTTCATTAAATCACCTATCTTTAATAAACCTAAGAAATTATTTTTTATCGTAAACTAAGTATACTACACAAAATTAAGTTGGGCAATAAACTAAATTTTAACAAATAAAAAAGCCTATTGCTAAGCTTTAGTTCATATTAGTTAAAACTTCAATAGCCTTTTCATATTGTTTATCAATTGCTCCGGTCGCATTACCATTTTCATCATAAGTTATTTCGATATCTACATCATAATCAGGATTTATTCCTTCACCATCGATGCAAGTGCCATTAGGACGATACCATTTAGCTGAAGTAAATTTGGCCATACTTCCTTCTTCTAAGGAATAAGTTTGTTGAACTTTACCTTTACCAAAACTTTTTTTGCCTACCAAGGTAGCTCCGTAACTGTCCTTTAAAGCCGCCGTCAATATTTCAGCTGCCGAAGCGGAATTAGCATTTATCAAAACCACAATTGGCATGTTTGTCGTAGCCTCAGTTTGGTCGTAATAACTTGTCTTTCCTTTTTTATCTTCTAATGAATAAATTAATTTTCCTTTTTTCAAAAATAAACTAGCAACATTATAAGCTTCTTCCAAGTACCCACCTGTATCATTACGTAAATCAATAATTAATTTATTAGCTCCCGATTCAGTTAATGATTTTACAGCTTTATCAACATGCTTACTTAATTTTTCTGAAAATATCGGGATACTAATATAACCAATAGTTGTATCTGGTACCATCATATAAGAAACCTCAGAATAATCCAATGTTTCAATTTCCACATCAAAGTTTTTCTCTTCTTCCCCTCGCATTATAACTAAAGATATTTTTTGGTCACTATCTTTAATTAAACTAGCAATTTGGTCGGAAGAATAACTGGTGACATCCGTACCATTTACCATTTTGATTAAATCATCTTTTTTTAAACCGGCTTTTTCCGCGGGACCTCCCTCTGTAACTTCCACAATTTGATTACCAGTAATAGATATGCCAATTCCTTTATAACTTCCTTTTAATCTTTCTTGTAAAGCTTTGCTATCTTCTTCATCTAAATAAGTTGTATATGAATCATCTAAATAATCAAGCATCGCATCCATGGCTTTATCCAGCATTTCTTTTGTATCAACATCTTCATAATAATTACTAACAACATCGGAATAAACATCTAAAAATTCATTTAAAGCTTCATCTCCAGCCAAATTGCCATGAAAACTATTCGAAATAATTACGCCAGTTGTAATTCCCGATATTATCGAAACGACAATAATAATAAATATTACTGATATTAAATTAAATCCTTTATTTTGTTTCATATCTCCACCTTAAAAATATTTTATCACGCTAAAAAAAAAAAGAAAAGAGCTAGCTTAGTTCTTTCTTTATATCATCGATATTTTCTAAATATTTAGTAATTTTACCATTTTTTATTTTTACTAATGTTAATTTTCCTAATGATAAATCTTTCATAGTTTTAGCTTTAGGATTACTTTTATCTTTTGCTATATAGTCCTTATTTAAAGTATTACCTAAATCACAAAAATAAACTTTTAAAGCATCTTTTGTTCCTTTATAACTATTTACAATTGCTGAATAATATACGCCATTTGGATCTTCAATATCATAAATGAAAACATAATATTCATCATAATTACGGTTAAACATTGTTCCGATACTAACAACATCATAATTGACATTTCCTACTTGACTTTCAGGACTACTTATTTTTGTTTCTTCCTTAATAAAAATTCTTGAAACCCCATAAATAACACCTACTAAAACAAAGATTACTACAACAATTATGGCAAAATGAACTAATTCACTTTGTTCTTCCGTAAGCACTGTTTTATTTTTGATTTTTTTAGTTGCTTTTGTTTGCTTTTTTTCTTTTTTCATTATCCAATTCCTCCATAAGCTTATTATATCTAAGAAATTACGGATTGGCAATAAATAACCAAGAAAAAAATAGGACTAAGCCTATTATTATTTGGTAGATATAACAGTTGTCGCATTTCCTAGACTAGATGCAATACTGACTAATTCACTTTGGGACAAATCACTTCCCACAAGATAGTAACTGATGTTATTTGCTTGCCAGTTAACGGAATTAGAACTTAAAGCCCCAATACTATCATTTAACATTAATGGGTCGCCAAATACCGGAATTACTTCAAATTCATTACTTGCTTGAGCTGCTTCTTCAACTATTACGAAATTCTTATCACCGCTAAAGGTTAATATTACTCTTTCCCCATCATCAGTGCTAACGGTTTCACTACTACTTAAATGGGTATTCGCCGGAATATAAAGTGGATAAATGATACTTTCTAAAGATACTGATGTCTTTTCCTCTTCACAATTTCCCCCTTGACAATCATTGGTTTCCTTGCAAGTTTCCTCAGTACAATTCGTATTCGTACTATCAGTAGTTGTTTGATTATTATTAGTGTTATTATTAGTGTTATTATTATTTTGTGTATCAGGTGTAGAATTACTATTTTCTTCTTCATCAATTAAATCTTCTAATAAAAAGTCATCTTCTTTTAACTTAGCTTTCATATTTACTTCTTTAAAATTAACTTTAATTTTAACAATGTCTTCCGCATTATATACTTCAACTTTTTCAATTTTCATATTTTTATCAAAATATATTTTTTGATATTGTAACTCTTCATTATTTGGATAATTTACTTTACTTTTAATTATATATTTATCATCTTTTTCTTCCATTGTTACTTCATTATCATTTTTTATATCGGTAAGAATATTGCCCAGCAAATAAGCTTGCGATGAATTTTCTGGCCAAACACTATCAAATTTAAAACTTTTGTTTAAATTTGGAGTTACAACATATAAGCCTTCTTCATTTTTTAAAATTATTTGTTCATGATTATTAGTTTGATTTACTAATACCACTTTATAATAATCATCTTTTAAATAATAAGATTCTAAACTATAAGTATATATTTCTTCATCATTATTGATTTCCATTGTCCCACTTAATTTATAACTTTTACTATTTTCAACACTTTTGGTAAATTCACTAATCGCATCACTTACCGTATATTTGCCACATCCACTGACCATGAGTAGCATTAATAAAAATAACCCAAAATATTTCTTCATTTTTTACCCCTTTTCTATTTAAATATATTTGTCTTATTTTTAAAATATACATGAATAATTATTAATTATTTAACCATAATAAAAATAAAAGAAAGGTAGGTAACATGGCAACATTACAAAAAATTGCTTTAGTATTTACCATAGTTGGTGCTCTTAACTGGGGACTTATAGGAATATTTGATTTTAACCTTGTTAATGCCATCTTTGGAAATATGGAAGTATTAGAACGCATTATCTATGCGATAGTTGGAATATGCGGGGCTATAAATATCGGAATATTATTCATGAATTTTGAAGAACATCATTAAAAAATAAAGTGTAATAAATAATTTTTTTAATAAATTATTTGTTACACTTCTTTTATTATTTCCCAAGGTTTTACCTTACTATTTATAATCTTGGAAAATTAATTTTAGTTTCATTTTTAATTTATTTTATAGTATATATCTTATATTATTTTTTTATTTAAATTAACCTGTTATTAAATTAGTAATAAAGTTATCTAAAATTATTAATTATAATATTATATCTTTAAAATAATTTTTTCCATTTTCCTAAGGTATTAACTTGGGAAATATTAATTTATATTTAAGATGTTTCTAATTGATTTAATTGGTAAACTAACTCAGATATTTTTGAAAATATATCTTTATAATTATTTCTAGCTTCTTCACTTAATATAATAAGGATATAAGGTTCTTGAGTTTCAAAAATAGCACTTTCATGAAAATACTTATCATAATAACCGTACTTATGAAGATTAATAACATCTTCGTTTAATTTAACTACATTATAATGATTATTAATAAAATAACTTTTTAAAAGAGGACTAGGAAACTTATTCAAATATTCCATATAACTAAATTGTTCCCAAATATTCGTTTCGCCATAATAGTCGTTATTATTAAGTTTTAGATTAACCCCCAGTTGATAGGCATAATTATTTAAGTTATTAACACCAATATAATTTACTAAATTACGGTAAGCTTGATTATCACTTAACGATATAGTTTTTTGAACCCAATCAAGTAATTGGTCATTTAATGCCAAATTTTCAAAGGCATATAAGGCGGCTAAAGTTTTAATTAAGCTAGCTCCATAATAATTTTGGTTTTCATTATAAGTATAAACCTTTTGGGTTATTAAATTCTTATAACCTAACGACATATGATAACCTAAAGATTCCAAATAAATTTTTATGCTTTCCCAATATAAATCTGGGTCATCTACCGCTAAGTTATAAATTTTTACCAACCGAGCTATTTCTTCACCATTAGCTACTTTTTCTAATTTATAATATTCACCTGGTAACCAACAATTAATATTACTATTTTGTTTATCATAATTTAAACATTCTTTTTCCCCATCAAGATAAATTATATTAGCAAAATTATTATTTTTTAGAAGTCGGTAAGCTGTTGTTCCATTCCCCGCAGTATCACTCACTTCATATTTAATCAAATTGGCTTGCTGACTTTTTATTACTTTGGCTGTTATATCCCCATCTGTATCATCGATAGCTTGATAACCTGGTTCTTCGTTTACATTATCAACTACGAACTCTCCCCATAACCGAAGCTCTGGAGCAACATTATCTACCACTTCAACTTGTTTTTTAATTACATACTTTTTATGTTTATAAGTAAAAGCATATATTAATTCATATTTTCCCGCCTTGCTTGTATCTAATGTTTTCTTTTCCGAAGCAATAAGCTTGCACCCCCAAACTTGGCAAACTTTTAAGGTTACTCCCGCATCAACAAACGACTCATTTTTCTTAACAATTAGCTTATTTTCGCCATTTATTTTTAATTCCACCCGATAAATTAAATTTAACGCTATTAATAAACCCATGAAAAAAAGAAGAATATAGCCAATGATTTTTAAACTATTATTCTTCTTTTCTTTTTTCATTTTATCACCAACTAACCGGTAATAGTAACTTTTAAGGTGCTTGATACAACATATGTTACAAGTGGATTGTTATTATCAATGTGAATTTCCACTTCATGTTCACCAACACCTAAGCCCGATAAGTCAACATAAGCATTAATTTGACTTATATCAATTTGATCAATTACTGATTGAACACCTTTAACTTGAACAGATATTTCGCCGGCAGTAACATTATTAACACTTAAGCCCGATGCTAAGTTTTGATGATTAATATTATCCGTTATGTTAATAGTCTTTTGTTTTTCTTCTCCAAATGTCGCAGTAATATTAACACTATCCACACTCATGTCACGAACACCAACTGGTTTTGTTATTTTAACTGTATAATTTCTGGTACTGTTATTACCTAATCCATCAACGTTAATTGTTACCGGAACACTGGTTATTTTATCAATATCTTCTTTTTCACCATAAATGGTAATTGAATAATTAGCACTTGATTGTCCATCAACTAAGATAGAAGCTATTGATTTTCCCGGAATTAACGAACCAGTTGTTTCAATTGTCAAAGGTACATCAACTGAGTAACTTTCTAAAACTAAAGTTGCACTTGTTGTTTCGGGTACTATTTCGATATTATTTAACCTTTCACCATTAGAATTATATGCAACAAGTTCAATATTATCTAATTCATAAGTACCAGCTTCATCATATTTTTCTTTACCTAAATCAATTAAAGCTTTGACGGTGGCAATTTCTTCCAATGCTTCGCTACTACCTTTAACTACGACTTCATTTTTATTTAATGTAACACTCTTAACACTTAATTTACTATTTAAATCATCAATATTTAATAAGTCATAAGTTAAAGTTTTAACACTACTTTCTTTATTTTTAATAAATACTTGAGCATATGATGGATCTAACTTATAAACTAAATTATCAATTGATTTTGAATAAGTAAAATTAACTTTATAAGCACTATCACTTGCCGTGTATTCTGATAAATCTAAGACAACTTCATATTCTCCTAATTGCCGAGCTAAGTAAATATCACTTTTTCGTCCAGTTATCGTAATATCCACAACCTCAGGTGCCCCCTCGACAACATAAGCTTCTTCATTATATTTAACTACAACTGGCACATTCGTAATAACTTCGGCTTCGGTTTCCACTAAAGTAACTACTCGGGAATCAATTAAGAAAAACATGATGACCGCCAGAACTAGCGATAAATAAATTAAAAAATTAGGTTTATTTAATATTTTATCTAAGCGTCCCTGATTTTTTTTGAACTTTTTATTCAAGTAGTAAACGACTCGACTGATTGGTACAATAACTAATTTATCAATAATATTATATAATTTTTTTAATAATCTCATTATCATTATTCTTCACCATCACTTTCAGTATCATTAGCTTCAAAGAATACTTCAGTCTTTGGGCGAAGTTCATCAATTAACATCATGCGGAATTGGTCGCTATCAAGGTTATAATGTAATTCTCCTTCACACGCAATACTTAATCTTCCCGTTTCCTCAGAAACTACCAAAGCAATAGCATCACTTTCTTCCGCAATTCCTAACGCGGCTCTATGTCTAGTCCCAAGTCTTTTCGAAATATTGGGATTCATACTAGTTTTAAAAACAGAACCAGCACAAGTAATACGATCTCCTTGAATTATTACGCCACCATCATGAAGGGGGGAATTAGGAAAAAAGATTGTTTCTAATAAAGAATCGGATATATCAGCATAAACTTTAGTAGCATTCCGAATATATTCTTCTAACGAAATTTCTCGTTCAATTACAATTAAAGCTCCAATGCGGTTCTTCCGAAAATATTCCACACTTCGCATAATTTCATAAACTACTTTTTCCCGTTCATCAACAGTTAATATCTTATGTCGTCCTAATAATTGGGTTCTTCCTAACGACTCAAGGACACTACGAATTTCTGGTTGAAAAATAACAATGATAGCTAAAGGTCCCCATTGAATTGCATACTCTAAAATAACGCCAACTGTATACAAATTCAAGAAATCACTTAAGAATTTAACAATTAAAATTAACAAAACCCCTTTAAAAATAAGTACCATTTTGATATTATTTTTAACATTTTTTAATATATAATAAAATGCCATCCAAACAAAGCATATATCTAATAATTTTGTCAATATGGCAATTATGGAAGCAACATTCATTTAAACACCATCCTTAAAATTAATGTATGCTAGTACATTATATCAAATAATTTAAAAATTGAATAGTCTTTAAATTTACTCTTAATTGGAATAGTAAATACAACTTTATAAAAACGGTTGTATTTACTATTCCAAAATAAGTTGTATTAAGTTTTC
>CANQCI010000046.1 GCA_947589675.1 uncultured Bacilli bacterium
GCCAAGTACCGAACGGTATGCTTGGTGGTGTGAGAGGGACAGATTTACTAGTCATAGTAAATCTTCTCTACTCGATTATAATAAAATTTACAAATTGTGGAAATTAACTTGTTTTAATGAAAAAAATAAATTATTATACATCTAGAAAGATTTAAATTAATTTATCAAAAAAAATTATGATATAATAGGCAAGGGTGCATGGTTTTATGAAAAGATGTGAAGTAGATCGCAAAAAATTAAGTCCAATGATGCAACAATATATGCAAATAAAAGATCAGTATCCTAATGAATTATTGTTTTATCGGTTGGGTGATTTTTACGAATTATTTTTTGAAGATGGCATTACCGCTTCAAGGGAATTAGAATTAACCTTGACAGGGCGGGTTGCTGGTTTAGATGAAAAGGTGCCAATGTGTGGGGTTCCCCATCATACGGTGAAATCTTATATTGAAAAATTAGTTAATAAAGGCTATCGGGTCGCAATATGTGAGCAATTAGAGGATCCTAAAAGTACCACAGGCATGGTTAAAAGAGGGGTGGTGGATGTATATTCCAAAGGAACAATTGCGGATAATGATCTTTTAAATGATAAAGATGCTTCTTATATTGCCGGAATATTATATTTTGAAGATATAATTATTTTAACCATCATGGATATTTCCACTGGTTATTTAGGAAGTTTAAGTATTCCTAGGTCTTTTGATAAATTAATAAATGAAATTTTAAATTATAATATTAAAGAAGTGGTATTATTAGATAATTTAGATACGGAATTAATTGATTTACTTAAAAATACTTATAATATTGAAGTAACAATTAATAAAGAGTTTTTAGATTATAAATATCAAGAATTAATCGCTAGTATTAATGATATTCGTATAAAAAGTGGGGTAATGCATTTATTTTATTATTTAAGTGAAGTTCAATTAAAAGACTTAAGTTTAATAGATAAAATAAATATTATTAAGAAAAATGATTATTTAGAAATGGATGTTCATACCATTAGAAACTTAGAATTAGTGGAAACGATTCGCTTAAAAGATCGTACCTATTCTTTAGTGTGGCTTTTAGATAAGTGTAAAACCGCAATGGGAAGTCGTAAATTAAAAAGTTGGTTATTAAATCCTTTAAAAGATAAAGATATTATTTTAGGACGTTATGAAAAGATTGAAAAATTAAATAATGAATTTATTTTAAAAGATGAATTACGTAATAATTTATATGAAGTTTATGATATTGAAAGATTGGCTGGTAAAATCATCAATGGGGCTTTAAATGCTAGAGATTTACTCCAATTAAAAAGAAGTTTAGCAGTCTTACCTAATATTAAAGATATAATTACGAAATTAAATTTTGATTATGATATAAATACTCATTATGAAATATATAGCTTATTAGAGAAGGCAATTGATGAAAATCCGCCTTTAGGGATTCGGGATGGCGGAATTATTAAAAGTGGCTACAATGAGGAGCTAGATGAACTTAGATCAATTAGAAGTAATGGTAAAGACTTTGTAGCCAAATTTGAAGCCCAAGTAAAAGAAGAAACGGGAATTAAGAATTTAAAGATTGGTTTTAATAAAGTTTTTGGTTATTATATTGAAGTAACTAATCGAGATAAAGAATTAGTTAAAGAAGAATTTAATTGGTATCGGAAACAAACTTTAACTAATTGTGAAAGATATATATCCCCCGATTTAAAAGAAAAAGAAGCAATGATTTTAAATGCTGAGGAAAAGATTATTGATTTAGAATATGAAATATTTTGTGATATCAAAAATACTTTAAAAAAGGAAGTTATTAAACTCCGGAATACCGCGGATAATTTAAGTGAAATTGATGCCATTTGTTCTTTAGCTGTTTGTAGTGAAGAATATAATCTAGTTAAACCAAAGATTGGTGGAAAAAATTTAAAAATTATCGAAGGACGTCATCCTGTGGTAGAAGTAGTTGCTAAGGGAGAATATGTAGCTAATGATTGTATCATGGAAAATGGGGTTAATACTCTTTTAATCACGGGTCCTAACATGAGTGGTAAATCCACTTATATGCGGCAATTAGCAATAATTATCATTATGGCTCAAATTGGTTCTTTTGTCCCGGCAAAAGAAGCGGAATTACCAATCGTGGATAAAATATTTACCCGGATTGGGGCGAGTGATGATTTAGTAAGCGGGGAATCCACATTCATGGTTGAAATGAAAGAAGCCCGCAATGCAATCGTGGGAGCTACCAGTGAAAGTCTTATTTTATTTGATGAATTAGGAAGAGGAACAGCTACTTATGATGGGATGAGTTTAGCCCAAGCCATTCTCGAGTATATTAGTGAAAACATTCATGCTAAGACTTTATTTTCCACCCATTATCATGAACTAACTAAGTTAGATAAAAAATTTAAAAATATTAAAAATGTTCATGTTAAAGCTGTTGAAGATGGTGATACGATTACCTTTTTACATAAGGTATCCCCAGGAGCCGTGGATAAAAGCTATGGGATTCATGTAGCCAAGCTTGCTCAAATGCCTGATGATTTAATTAAAAGGGCTAGTAGTATTTTACAAGAATATGAAAGTGTTAAAAAGAAAAAGAAAACTGATGATTATCGGGTGCAATTAAAAATGGATTTAGAAGAAGAAACTCCGAAAGAAGATATAATTAAAGAAAAATTAAAGAATGTTGATCCTTTAAATACTACCCCGATTGAAGCTTTAAATATCTTATATGAATTAAAAAATGAATTAAAGAAATGACTTTTAAATAATTATTTGTTAAAATAATTAAGGTGAAGTAAATAATGAAAGTAAAGGAAATTATTAAATTTTTTAAAACTTATTTTCAGTCCGAAAAAAGATACTTTTATTTAGCCACCATCTTTGTTTTTATTAGTTCCATCGTGGGAGTGTTACTTGGTTACTTAATTGGCTTAGCCATTGATTTAGTTAGTGCTAGTCATTTTTCTCTTGCTGTATTAACTTTTATTTTATATGGCATCATGGAATTAAGTGATTATTTAATATTTAATCGGTTAGGAAATATTTATTTAAAAAAATTAGCTAATAATATGATGGAAAAAATCGGTTATCAAGTCTATTATAAAGTTGGTTTATTACCAGCCCGAGCTTTTGAAGAAAAATCAAGTGGTGAGATTATCAACCGAGTAGTTAATGATTCTAGTACCATTACGGAAATATTTACTTTTTTAATTCGGATAGGTATGGCTCTTTTTTCTTCCCTTGTAGTTTTTATCTATATTTGGTTTAATTCCAAAATTGTCGCACTAGAAGTTATAATCTATTTAGGTTTAATTTACTTTTTTTCTAAAATATTTTTACCAGCGATTAAAGAAAGAGAAAAAGTTATTACCAAAGAAAAAGATGCCATGGTTGCCTCAGTTAATGAATCAATTCGGGGAATAAGAGAAATTAGAGCTTTAGGAATTAGAAAAAAACATAATGAAATTGTTAAAAATAATTTACGAAATATATTTTATAATAGTAATAAACAAATGATTACCGATAATAATTATAATGCTTTTATTAGCATGGTTGATGCAATATTTGAAACTACTGTATTTATCACAATTATATTATTATTAGTTTTTCATAAAACTTCCTTTGCTTTCTTTATGGCTATAACTTATTATGTTTACCGGTTTATGGCAACAATTAATCAAATTACGACATTCTCAAGTTCTTGGCAAAAGATGCGGGTGGCAATTGAGCGAATAGATGAGATTTTAAATAATAAAAGTTATGACGATTTAGAATTTGGTACTGTTCATAAAATGAACATTAAAGGAAATATTGAATTTAAAAATATAACTTTTAAATATAGTGAAAAAGAAGCTCCAATTTTTACTAATTTAAATTTAGAATTAGTTCCTCATAAAAAGATTGCTATTGTCGGAAAAAGTGGGCAAGGGAAAAGTTCTTTATTTAATCTTTTGTTAAGGTACTTTCCTCCGAATGAAGGAACTATCTTAATGGATGGTATTCCAATTGAACAATATGATGAAGAAAGTTTTAATACTAATATAGCTATTATTAGACAAGAACCATTTATATTTAATAAAACTATTTTAGCTAATTTCTTAATTATAGATGAAAATTTAACTTTAGAAGAAATTAGAAAATTTTGTAAAATGGCTCAAATAGATGATTATATTATGAGTTTGCCTGATAAGTATGACACCATGCTTGGGGAAGGTGGTATTAACTTATCGGGTGGTCAAAAGCAAAGATTAGCGATTGCCCGTGCCTTAGTTAAAAATAGTAAGATATTACTTTTTGATGAAGCAACAAGTGCTTTAGATAATGAATCTCAAGCTAAAATAAAAAAAGCTATTGATAATTTAGTAAAAAATCATACGATAATTATCATAGCTCATCGCTTATCAACCATAATTGATGCTGATATAATTTATGTGATGAATGAGGGAAAAATTGTTGCCTCAGGAACTCATAAAGAATTAATGAAAAAAAGTAAGCTTTATCAAAGCCTATACAAAGAAGAAATTTAAAAAGGGTTATCCTTTTTATTTTTTTGCTTTTCAATAATAACATTAACATTATGGGTTTTACACATTTCTAAAAAATCATTTAAATACATTCGATTTCGTCCATTTTCTATATTATTAATACTATCACGACTTCGATTAATTGTTTTACCAAAATCTCTTTGATTTAATTCTGTCCATTCTCTAATGAATTTTACAATATCTTTGGCTTCATAATTATTTGCGTTTATTTTCATATATATACCTCATTTAGAGGTTATCATTAATACTCAAAAATAAATTAAATTGAGTATTGACAGTACTCAATAAATTTTTTATAATTTGTTTGAATACCATAAATATAGAAAAGAGGAAGTAAGATAAATGGATAAGAATAAAAAGGTTAAACTTATTTTACCAGCCCTTTTATTAATGCTTTTAGTAATCGGGGCAACGTATGCCTATTTTGTAGCTCAAAAGGGAAGTGGAGGAAGTGCCAACATTAATGTTGAGGCTGGGACAACTGACACGCTGACATTCACGAAAGGAAATTCTATCACCATTGATGCGAATAGTGATAACTTTAAAAGTGGGGAACCAAACCAAGAAGGAAAAACCGAAGTATCAGCCCATTTAGTTGCGAACAATGGTAATTATACAGCTCAAGAAACTTATAATGTTTATTTAAATTTAGTAAGTAATCCATTTGTATATACCCAAGAAGGTAAGCCTGAGTTAATATTGCAAGTAATCGACCCCGGAGGTAATCCTTTAGAAACTTTAGATGATACATCAATAAAATATGTATCAATTGAAGATGTTGATGATGAAGAAAATCCCTTGAAAGGATTTGATATAACGACAGCTAACGGTTTAATACCTATTAAGTTATCAGAAGAAATAGATGCCGAACCTAGTGATGATGAAAATAATGGCAAGGCAGATGAAACATGGCAAATAAAAATCATATTAATCAATTATGATTATGACCAACAAGTAAATACAGGGAAAACCTTTAATGCTCAAGCGATAATAACACATGGCACATTACCAAATATCAAAGTAGAGACAGCTAATATAACTAATAACAGTATGAAAGTAGTAGTAACGATATCAGATTATGAAGATAATATTGATAATGTCGAATTTAAAATTAATGCTGATGAAGATAATAATTGGCATGAAGCAAGTAATGATAGTGAAAATATTTATAGTTATACATTTAATGATTTAACCGAAAGTAAGAAATATGAAGTAAGTACGAAGATATCCTTTAATGAAGAAAAAATAGTAAAAGTAATTGAGGAAAGTATAACTTCAAAAAAGACATTAGCTGATGCCTGTCCAAAAGGAGGCAACTTAGCGGATTGTGTAATAAGTTTATATAATAAAAATAGTAATTATGAAGATACCAAATTATATTATCATGATGCTAGTTTAGCTGATGGTGCTAATGATTTATCCTATCGCTACACTGGTGGGGACTATCAATTAACTGATTTAGCTAAACAAAGTTATAGTTCGATAAATGATTTAATTAAACTTAGTTGTAATGGAGTTCTATCAACTGTCAGCAATGAATATTGTGCACCCAATCCAGTTTACACATTAAGTTATAATTCTAATATAGAAAATTTAACAACATTAAAACAAGCATTATTAAGGGCGATATCTGATGGCTATATAAATGATAATAACATTAAAAATTTTGTCTGTTTTGGTGGCGATTGTTCCAATGCTGATAATTTATACCGAATAATCGGAGCTTTCAAAGTGAATAATGAATACCAAATAAAATTAGTGAAAGCTGATGAAGCTGGAAAAGATTTACTTGGTGAAGATGGTGATTTTGTAAGTTCGGGTACTAGTGCCGCATATAATACCTATCTTGGCAATCATAATGAATGGCCAAGATACACATGGGATAAAACCGGTAAAAATGTTTGGAGTGAAAGTGAGTTAAATAAACAAAATTTAAATATATTTTATTTAGATAAATTAGGAAGTTGGAGTAACATGATTGCTATGACAGAATGGCAAGTTGGAAAAATGACTTATCAAACAGCTCTTGAACAAGGTGCACACACAGCTTATGAAAATGAATTAGGAAGTGTCAAAACTATACTAAATCAAGCTAAAATAGGTTTGATATATGTTAGTGATTATTATTATGGGGCTACGAAAGATAGATGGAGTTTATCAGGATATATTGAGGAAACATCAGAAGATTATCGGTTAGCAACTTGGGATAATTGGATTTGGATAGGCGATGATTTTTGGTTTATTACACAAAATACGGAAAATGCTACGGATGTGTTCCACGGTGCTACGCGTGGTACTGTGCATACGACCTTGGCGACTCGTGCTTCCGATGTTGTTCGGCCAAGTTTTTATCTCAATTCTAATGTTAATTATGTATCAGGAACAGGAACAAATGATGACCCGATAATAATAAATTAATCAAAATAGGTCTATATTAATACCGAAAGTTGGCAAGTTTGCTAGCTTTTTTTATGTGTTCGACAAATTTGGCTAAAATATGCCAAAAATCGACAAATGTTTTTCTTGCTTTTTTAATAAAATGGGTTTATGATATAAACATTCCTTTCAAAAAAGGAAGAAAATCCTATGTTTATTGCTTTTAACTTGTTAGTTAATTTTATTTCTTCATCTCGATAATTATATTCTCTTTTACCTTTATTATCAATTCATAATTGCGGAAGAAATTGCAAAAATATAATGGATTATTTATTTATAAAAATTTCTTTTTCTAAAATTTAATGAAATTATTTAATTCAGAAAAGTTTTAGAGAAAGGATTTTTTTATGTTAGTACATAAATTAAAATTAATTGAATAAAGAAATAAAAAAGCAGAATTGATTATCGAGTAGGAAAATTGATTACAAAATGTTATCGTTGTAAAAAAGTGGCAAAATCTATATTAATACCGAAAGTTGGCAAGCTTGCTAGCTTTTTTTACGTATTCGACAAATTTGGCTAAAATATGCCAAAAATCGACAAATGTTTTTCTTGCTTTTTTAATAAAATGGGTTTATGATATAAACATTCCTTTCAAAAAAGGAAGAAAATCCTATGTTTATTGCTTTTAACTTGTTAGTTAATTTTATTTCTTCATCTCGATAATTATATTCTCTTTTACCTTTATTATCAATTCATAATTGCGGAAGAAATTGCAAAAATATAATGGATTATTTATTTATAAAAATTTCTTTTTCTAAAATTTAATGAAATTATTTAATTCATCCTGAAATTTCAAAGTAAATTCTACCCTTAATGTTTAGGGTTGCATTTAGTCTGAAAGTAAATACTACCCTGGTTG
>CANQCI010000047.1 GCA_947589675.1 uncultured Bacilli bacterium
TTGCTAAATTTGCAATGATACTTTGTGGTTTCTACAATTTTGATAGAGCTTAAATTAGTTTCCGAACGACTCTAATGAAACTAAACTTTATGAATTTAGAAAATCACCATTGAGAGATGAATTACTTAACAAAAAAATTTACGTATATTCTGCCAAAGAAGATAAAGCAATTATTGGATATTTTAAAGTAAGCGATATTTTAAATGGTAACACAGATGAAATTTTACGTGCTACAGGATATGATAAGAGACAAGATGGTCATGAAATAGTTGAATATTATGGAAAAAATAATCCGAATTGCTATGCTTTACATTTGTATGATGTTACTGAATTTGAAGAATATTTATCATTAAGAGATATGAGAAGCATTTCAAAAAATGTTGATATGCCCCAATACATTAAATTTATTTATGATAATGATCCATTATATGAGGTTATTAGAGAATGGGATGAAGCTTTTAGTTTAGATGGAAACTTATGTGACAATCCTAGTAAAACAAAACAAATGATATTGCAAAAAGCTAGAATGAAAGGAAGAAAATAATATGGAACACGAAATGAAATTACAACCAGAGTATTATAATTTTATACTTAATGGTACTAAAAGAATTGAAATAAGACTTTTTGATGAAAAAAG
Source organism: uncultured Bacilli bacterium (assembly GCA_947589675.1). GTDB lineage: Bacteria > Bacillota_I > Bacilli_A > RF39 > UBA660 > Onthocola_B. The sequence goes on from CANQCI010000047.1 coordinate 638, forward strand.
ACAACAAATTAAGATTGGAGATACAATTAAATTTTTAAAAGAACCTGAATTAAATGAATCATTTAATGCTAAGGTTATTGGATTATTAAGATATAATTCTTTTGAAGATATGTTTAAAGATTTCGATATCTCTGTTTTATCTGATAAATCTATGACTAAAGAAGAATTAATTGGCGTTCTTGAGCAATTTTATACTAAAGAAAAACAAGAACAATATGGTGTTTTAGGAATTAGAATTGAATTAATATAAAAGATGGCAATGTGAATTATCTCTCAAAGTCATCTTTTTCTTTCCTACAATGTCATCATCTAAAACATATATCTTCATTATCTATTTCTTTAATCGTATTATTTAAAGTCTTAACTCTTAAATTAAGTGCTTCATTATTTTTAGTAAGATTTTTAATCTTATTATTTTTATTTTTTATGATAATTCTGTTAGGTTCAATATAAGTCAAATTAATTTTATCTATTTTTTTAATTACCATTAATAATTGTCGGGGTAGTTTTAGCAAACTCACATATTAATTCTAATTTCTTTCTTAACGATTCTTTAATAGGTAATTTTTCTTTAATAATATTTACCATAGTACCATTCTTTTGATAGTTTTGGTAAACACAAAAAAACTAATCCATTTCTGAATTAGTTATTTATCAAACTCGAAACTATAAAAGTTCGAGTAAAATTCCTCTTGGTAGCGACGGGGAGATTCGAACTCTCGACCTGCCGGGTATGAACCGGATGCTCTAGCCAACTGAGCTACATCGCCGTGTTGATAGATAAATCTTACCATAAAAATTGGGGGATTACAACTATTTTCTGTTAAAAATTATTAGTCCATAATTGATTTTTACCATAAATATGGTATTATTAGTAAGGGAAGTGCAGTATGGAAAAAACAAATAAAGTATGTTTAGCAATAATTATTACATGTACAGTTTTAGTTATTATTTTATGTAGTTTAGCCATAATTAAACATAATCGGGAAGAACAAGTAATAACTGATGCTGTTCATTTTAAAAATGAATTTGAAGCTTATAATGAATTAGATGATTATTTAGATGTCGATATTCCAGAAGACAATCCATTTGTTTATAAAACACCTAAACAAATATTAGATATTTTAAAAAATGAGCGAGCTGTTGTCTTTTTTGGTTATGCATCTAACTCAGCATCGAGAGCAATTATCAAGCCTTTATTAGAAGTTGCGGGTGAATACGATTTAGATACCATTTATTATGTAGATATAAAAGATATTCGGGATGAATATGTTCATGGCGATAGTATTATGCCTGATAAAACTAAAGAAGGAACTCAAGGTTATTATGATTTAGTAAAATTTTTGGGTAAGTCTTTAGAAAAATATTATGTTCGTGATGAATACTTAAATCAATATGATACTACTGTCCGCCGGATTTTTGCTCCGACTGTGGTTGCTGTAAATGAAGGGAAAGTCCAAGGTATATATGATATCAATGGCATTGATCAAGATGGAAAGATTGATGATGTAACCGTTGAAATATATGATACTTTAGTTGAAAAATATACGGAAGTAATAAAAAGTATTAAAACAACAGAAAATTTAGTTTGTACAAATGAAAAATGTTAGAACCAACTTGTCCTAACATTTTATTTATAGTATAATTAAGACAGAATGAATAGGGTGATTTAAATGGCTAAGAAAATAAAGAAAGTTGTGATTGTGGATCAAGAGTTAACGCCAACCACTTTGGCTATTTTGGATAAAAAAAGAGTCCACTTCTTTAGTTTATTAATTTTGCTAGCAATCTTTGGTTCATTTATTTATTATTTACCAGATATATCATTATATGTCGATAATTATTTACATCCGGAACTTAATCAACCTACTAATAGTAATAAAGATAAAACACATACTAATATTGATAATCCTGTGGAAATAGAACATTATGAATATAAAGATGATTTAGAAATAAGTAATAATAAATTTAAATTATCTACTTTTACTATAATAGATGCTAGTGAATCAACTGAGGTAGAAGCAAAGAATAATGAATTAAGTATAACCATTGAAAATTTAAATAAAAGAGAATCTTTAGATTTAGATGATTATAATTATTATTTGGGAATATATAGTGCTGAGGATACTTTGTTGCAAAGAATTAAGGTTGGACATCTTTTAGTGGGAGCTGGTGATAAATCAACAGTTAGTTATAAGATTGAGGCTGCAAAAGCTGATATTGCTTACTTTACTTTTAATGAAATTGGGATTGATGAATATCCAGCCTATACTGCGGTAGCGGATAAAGATGGGGAAGGTATTTTAAAATGTACCAAAGATTATGAAACAGTTAAATATTTATTAAAAGATAATTTAGTTTATTCGATTGAAGATGTTTATACTGTTCCTAATACTGATCCTGAATATGTTAATTATCTTAGTCGTTATCAATCATTATCAACAACTTATAATAATTTACCAGGGGTTGATAGTGATGTCAGGGTAGAAAATAATACTTTAGAATTTTCGACCGTTATTAATTTAAGTGCTGCGAAAAGTAGTGAAGTAAATGATATAACCTATGAAAAAGATACCGATGCAAAAGTAATGCGTTTTGAATTAGTTAGTCAAGGTTATAAATGTGATTAGGGGGTAAATAATGATTTTTTGCATCAATGATTTTGAAGGACCATTAGATTTATTATTACATTTGGTTAAAACCGCCAAAATGGATATTTATGAAATAGATACAAAGTATATAATAGATGAATATTTAAAGTTTATTGATACACTAGATAAACAAGATATTGATAATGCTAGTGAATATCTTGTTATGGCTGCCGAATTAATTCATTTAAAAAGCCGATTGCTTTTAAACTTAGATGATGATGGAACTGATAATAGTGAATATACAATCAATAGTGAAGATGATTTAAAAAATAAATTAATTGAATATGAAAAATATAAAAATATTACAAGTGTCTTTAAAGAATTAGAAGAAAAAAGAAAAGAAGTATTTACAAAAATTCCCGAAAATATAAAAGAATATAAAAGTGTTAAAAAGGGTGTTCAAGAAGAAGATGCTGATTTATTAAGAAAAGCTTTAGAAGATTTAAAAAAAAGAGTAGCTTATCAAAAACCAATTAATACTAAAATTACGAAAAAAGAAATAAATGTTGAAGATCGAACTAATTATATTAGAGATATTCTAAGTAAGAAAAAGAAAGTAAATTTTAATGATTTATTTAGGGAATATTCGAAAGAATTAATTGTTGCTACTTTTTTAGCTATTTTAGAAATGTGTAAAAATGGCGAAGTTAAATTAAAACAAAATGGTAATTTTGAGGATATATTAATAGAAAAGGTGATTACATGAACAAAATAGCTGTATTAGAGGGATTACTTTTTGTGGTCGGAGATGAAGGAATTACTTTAAAAAATATTTGTGATATTTTAGAAATTGAAATGGATGAAGCTAAAAAATTATTAAAAGATTTAAGGGCAATATATGAAAGTAATGAAAGAGGTATTAGAATTAGTTTTTTAGGAGATACTTTTAAATTAACGACTAAGAAAGAACATAAAGAGTATTATCAAAAATTAATTACAACCAAGGATAATAATACTTTAAGTCAGGCAGCTTTAGAGACTTTAGCTATCATTGCTTATAATCAACCCATTACAAGGGTGGAAGTTGATGAAGCAAGGGGAATTTCCAGTATTAATATGATAAAAAAATTATTAGCTAAAGATTTAATTAAAGTTTCGGGGAAAAGTTCTTTACCAGGTAAACCTAATTTATATAAAACAACCAGTGAATTTTTAGATTATTTTGGCTTAGCAACAATCGAAGATTTACCAGCTTTAACTGATGAAAAAAATGAAGAAAGTGAAAAAGACCAAGATTTATTTTCTTCAATTTATAAAGAAGAAGTGGAAAATATTTAACCAAAGCATTATTACACAGAATTTGCTTTCTTAATATTGTATCTAGTATTGTATGAATAAATCATAGTTTTTCACCTCTTTATCATTTTGACCTAATGTAGGGTAAAATTTAAGAAAATACCCGCCAAAATGAAAAAGTGCATTTTTAAATTTGTCACTAACTTGTTACTAACATACCTTAATTTCAGTAATTGTCAAAAGAGAAAGTTGAAAATATTTAACCAAATCATTATTTATATGTTATAATGTTTTTGGTACTTGCTTGTGTGGCGGAATTGGTAGACGCACAGCACTCAAAATGCTGCGATTTTCCAATCATGAGAGTTCAAGTCTCTCCACAAGCACCATAAAGAAATCTGTTCGAACTATTCGAGCTTTTAGATAGATATCAATCAGAAATGATTGATTTTTTGTTTTTTATACGAGGTTATATTATAATATAGGACAAGCAATAAATGAACTTATCTTTTTCTAATAAACTTAGTATTTAATAGTGGTTCCACATTGTGGAACCAGTTAAGTTGGAAATGTATAAAATCAAATTGGAGTGTTAAAATGAAATAAACATTTTAGATAGTGTAAAAAAAGTTGTTTTTATGTTATTATAAATATATCAAGGAAACTTGAATAAAATAAAAAAGGATACATTTGATTGTAGGAATCAGATGTTATCCCTTATGGAATGTATCTGAAATCAACGGTTGTTGAAATCAGATGTTTTTATTATCTAAATAGTAAGGTGATTACTATGAAGAATTGTGAATGCCGATGGTGTATCTTCGGATTCATCTAAGCAAGCTGGATAAGTCTAGCTTGCTTTTTTATTCAAAACTAAAAGTAGTTTTATTTTTTCCTTTTCGGAAAAATTCTTCTTATGGGTTTTTGGACTTTATTTTCATCTTTTTTTGAATGATCAATTTCTTCTGGTAAAGTTATTGGTAAATGTCCTTGTTTAAACCATAAAATATCTCTTAGGGAAGACATTTTATAATCTAATAATTCACATTTAGTAAGCATATCAAAATTTTCTTGTTGTTCAGCCTTGGACATTGAATTAAATTGTTGAGCGATTTTGTTTCTGGCTTGAGCAATACTTTGACCAAGTTCGATAATTTCATCATTAGTTAAATCTTTTACTATTTTTACAAATTCATATCTATTCCTATCACCAATTATCCCCATAACTTTTTCAAGTACTAAGGCAGGAATGGGGAAATCGGTCTGACTTAAGTAAGCAATATCATTCTTTTCTACATAAACAGCCTTATCTGTTATTATCTTCATGTTGAAAACCTCCTTGGTTATATATTTTAACATAGAAACTGGCGAATATCGCAGTCCTATTAAATATTTATATAAATTATGTTACAATACCCCATATATGAGGTGATTTACGTGTTTATTAAAGAAACAGATACAATTGATACGATAATAAATAAATTAAAGGAAGATTCAGAAAATGGAATTTATATTTCGGGAATATTATATACTAATTCTTCTATTCAGAAACTCAAAAATATATTTTGGGAGTTAACAAAATTAGATAATAAACCTACTATCTATATAGCTTTAGATAAAGTTATTGATTTTGAATTATTAGATATCGAAAAATATGTAAATTTAGGATTAAATTTTCGAATATCAATGGATAATTTTACGTATTCTTGTGAAGAATTTAAGATAATAAATAATAAATTAGATTCTTATCTTGAAAAAATAATTAATGAGAATATGAGTCCCTATGAAAAATATATGGCAATTTATAATTTTACTAGAAAGTTTAAAGAGTATAAAATTGTTGAAGAACCTAAGGATATATCTGATTTTCTTCAACAATTATATGAAATAGTAAATGGTAAATATCAAAGTTGTAATTTAAGATATATATTAGATAATGATTATATTGATTGTCGTGGATTTAGTAATATATTACAAACTTTATTAAATAAGGCAGGTATTGAGGCATCAATGTTTGGCTTCACGGTTTATGATAATGATGGCTCAGTTATCGGGGGTCATTCTAGGACGATCTTAAATTTAGATGATGATAAATATAATATTCATGGTATTTTTATTTCTGATGCTACATGGGATTCTTTAAATGATGCGGATAATTTAGAGTACTCATTGTTACCAATTTCTAGTATGAGATCACCCATATATTCTACCTGTCAAGAAACTATTTTATTTGATGCTAATAATGAAAAAGAATTTTTAAATAATATCCAAAGATTAAAACAATCTAAAAATATTTTTAATAATCTGCGAGAAGAAATTATTAGGATGATATATGGTATTGATAGAAAAGAAAGTGCTAAATTAAAAAATTTAAATTCAAAGGATTTCTTAATAGAAATAGAAAAATATATTTTAGCTAGGACAAATAAAGAAATAAATAATGTAAATATAATAAGAAAATAAAATGGATAAAATCTCTCAATTTTAATTGGGAGATTTTATGTAAGTACATCTTTTATTTTGAAATGAACATTTAATTTGTTGGTCATTATTAGCTAAATAAATATAATCTTGATCAATATTATTTATTTGCATACTTAATCTATTTATATCTGGGGTATCAGTAAAATTAAATTTATAAGAACCCTTAGTAATAGAAAGATTCTTAATGGTATATTTATCAATTGTTTCTTTACCTATACAATGGATATATAAGATATTATCTTTAAAATATATATTATTAGTATTATCAGGAGTATCACATTTAGGAATATTTTTTAGCATATAATAATTATTTTTATCTTTTAATAAGATATTTAAATTACTCCAAGTACTACTATTATCATAATATCTAGTTATAAAATAATCTTTATCTTGATATTTAAAAGTTTTAATAACTTTTTCATTCTTTAATAAATTATAAGTATTTAAATCAGCTAATAAACTTTTATAATAAACATAATTAGGTAATTTATGAGTAGCTAGAAAAAATATCGAAATTGTTAAACCAATTATTGTTAGAACTAAAATTATTTTTTTTACCATGATTATCCCTCCGTGCATTATTAATATATGATATTAGAAATATATAAATTATAAAATAATCCCTTGTTAGGTATTATATCATGCTAAAACTAAAAATAAATTTTTTTCTTAGTAAATAGGCATAATGTTTACAGGTAACTACTCAGACTATATAAAGTAAAAAAATGTAAGCAATCATAAATAATGATCGCTTTTTGAGTGATTCAACAA
>CANQCI010000048.1 GCA_947589675.1 uncultured Bacilli bacterium
CTACGCTTAAACTAACTGTTACCAGTTTCGCTCCAAGACTTGTTACTAGTGGTGTGGGTTTCACCTTTCTAGGTAGGGTTTCCACCTACTAAATTATTTGACCTACACGGTCGCACCATGATATTTAAATTTAACAATTCCATTTTCATAACTCACAATTCGACTTTCAGTTATTGCTACACGATACGCATATCTTCCAAAATAATCCATTACTGTCTTTGGGTCTTCATAAGGCTCTTTAATATAAGTTACAAATTCCTTTTTATACAACTCATTAATCAGTTTATCCCAATTAGCATCATTCTCATATTCCTTGGTTTTATCACTAAACTTCAATTTGTTTCGTACTTTTTTTAACTCTTTAATATACATGCCTCGATATACTTCAGAATAAGCTTTAACTGGGAATAAATATTTGTCATTTTTTGGTTCAACCCAATTATCGTCTTTAAAACCACCATTGGTAACCAACATATGACAATGAGGATGATAAAGCATTTTTTGTGTCCAAGTGTGTAATATTTGCAATATTCCTGGCTTTGCCCCCAAATATTTTTTGTCTTTACACATCTTGATTATAGCTTGAGCACTTGCTTTTTGTAATATTTTGTACATTATTTCTTGATTTTCGTACGTTATTTGATACAATATATCTGGAGTTGTTGCCACAATGTGATAATAGGTACAATCAAGCATTGCTTTAAGCCAATTGTTTATCCATTTTTCTTGAGATGATTTTTGGCAAAGTGGACAATTGCGATTTCCACAGGATTTGGTTATCAATTCTTGGTGATTACAATTTTGACATTTTAACATTAAGTAGCCTAATTCTTTTGTATGGCATATGGCTATTTGATTTAGTGCTTTAGTTACTTTATTATTAAATTTGTGATTTTGCATTGAATTTTGTATTATTTCTTGGATTTGTTGCATTAGACACTCCTTGTTGAAGTTTTGCTTAATATTTCGTTGATGGGTGAAACTTCTTTTTTTTGTTCATATTTTTCGATATTTATATACTTCATGGTTGTTTCAATACTATCATGACCTAAATATCTTTTTATTGCCACTAAATCCACACCTGCTTCATACATCACTGTTGCAAACACTCTTCGAAAATCATGCAATGTATAATTCATTCCTAGTCCATACAAATAGTTTCGTAAATTTCTGGTTATTTCATCTGCATTCACATAACCCCTGTAACTTTTTCGACTAAATAAATACTCATTGTTTTCTTGCCTTTTTGTTACATAATACTTTCTTAATACTTCTAATGTCGCATCATCTATTACCGTTTTTCTTTCCCTTTGCCCTTTGCCTACAACAGAAATTGTATATCTTCCTTTGATTATGTCAGTTACTTTCAACGTTGCTATTTCCGTTCTTCTTAGACCACTTCCTGCTGCCAACATTATAAAACATAATAATTCTAAATCTTGGCAATTCGTTATTATCTTCACCATTTCTTCTTTACTTGGAATTATTCTTTCTGATTTTTTGTTATTTCTTTTAAGTGGTAAATAACAATCAGCTACACATCTTTTTATAGCTTTTCTGTAAGTATATCTTAATGCTGCAATTTTACTGTTATACGTCCTTGTTGACTTGGTGTTCTTATGCAAATAATATGCATAATCACTTATTTGCTCATCACTAAGTTTACTTAAACTTTTTCCGTCAAAATAAACTTCCATTTCTCTTACTGCTTTCGCATATCTCATAAAAGTTATAGTGCTCTTATTTTCCATTTCTAACATTTTTTCCAAATTGTTATAAACTTCCCTATTCATAATTAACCCCCTTATTAGCTATATATTATATAGATTTTCTCATAACTTTCAAGTATTTCCTTATCTTTTCACCTTAGGAGTGGCTACCATCTATAACGTATATGACGAGCTTTGTTGGTGCAAGGAAAAAACACCCTAAGGTGTTTTTTCCACTATCGCGTAGCGATTTCGTACAAAAAGTCAAGAGAACATTTGTTTGTATTTTTGCTCAAAAAAAAGATTTTTCAATCTTTATATCCTCTATCCTAAAATTATTGGATTATCACTTATTCCCTCTCCGCGGACATACATCACATTGGAGTTGAGATAGAAGGACGGGCGGACTGCAAGGCTAGTAAGCGTGGTTGTATGTGCAGTCACATACCCATCCGCAAGCACACCGAACGCACATGTAGCTTTGTCGGTTCTTGGCGTAATAAACCATTCATTATCACCTATCCATGTCCAGTTATCCCAAGCGGCTAAACGATAATCTTGTACAGTAAATACAAATCCTGGCAAACTCCATCTATCTTTTGTAGCTCCGTAGTAATAATCGCTAACATACATCAAGCCAATTTTGGCTTGATGTGGAAGTGAGTTCTTTAATGAACCTAATTCATTTTCATAAGCTGTGCGGGCTCCTTGTTCATGGGCATTTTGATATGTCATGCCACCAACTTGCCATGAAGTTTCAGTAATCATATCAGCCCAAGGACCTAATTTACCAAGGTATGTTTCATTTAAATTTTTGGTATTTAATTCACTATTGCTCCAAACATTTTTACCATTTTTATCCCAAGTGTATCTTGGCAATTCACTATGATTGCCTAAATAGGTATTGTATGCGGTACCTAATCTAGCAAAATCACCATCTTCACCAAGTAAATCTGTACCAGCTTCATCAGCTTTCACTAATTTTATTTGGTATTTATCATCCACTTTAAAAGCTCCAATTATCCGGTAGAGATTTTCAACATTGGAACAATCCCCGCCAAAACAGACAAAGTTTTTAATATTATTATCACTTATATAGCCATCGGCAATAGCCTTGGTTAAGACTGATTTTAAAGTTGTATATGTATCTCCACCTTGATTATAACTTAACGTGTATTTAGGATTAGTTGCACAATAATCATTGCTGTTTACCCTGCTAGTTCCATTACAATCTAATTTGATTATATCATTGATAGTACTATAACTAGCATTTTTAGCTTTTTGAGTTAATTGGAAGTCCCCACCTGTAAATCGATATGATAAATCATTGGCATCTTGCCCATCCATTGTTCCATTATGAAAATATAGCTTGGTATCTTCATAGGTACTATTTTTATTATACAGACTTATTAAACAATCGGCTAAATTACCTCCTCTTGGGCAAGCATCAGCGATAGTCTTTTTAGCTGTAGTACTTTCTGAAATAACATTTAATAATTCTTCTGAATTTTCATAAGTCACTTTAGTTTTAACATTATATTTTTTATTACTTGTTAAACTATCAAATGTATGACTATAAATATTTTCACTATCATCAGTTGCTTGATGCCATTCATTATCTACGGAATCATCTATTTGAAACTCTACTTTTTCCACAGTCTTTTCATAATTAGAAATAGTAGCTATTACTTTCATACTATCACTAGTTACATTTATGGTTTCAACATCAACTGTTGGTAAAGGATTACGACTCATTACCGCTTGAGCTTGAAAAACTTTCCCAGTATTTACTTGTTGGTCATAATTATGATTGATAAATATTATTTTAAATTTCCATTCTTGATCAACTTTGTTCTCATTTTCACCATCTGTAACTTTAATCTCTTGATTAGTCTTAATTGTAATTAACCCATTGGTTGTGGTTATATCAAAGCCTTTAATCGGGGTTTCCACTCCCGATGCATCATTTACGGTTACATACTTAATTGATTTGTCAGGTAGTTCTATAATTTCTTTATCATCAGAATCAGTTATCTGTAATATTAATTCAGGATTAGTATCTTTCGCATAAACAAATTCATTTTGCATAATATTGAAATAAACATTGTAAGTTTCGGTTGCTTCATTCGTGGTGTTATTAGCTACTAAATGGGCGGTTACATTCGTTTGTCCACTGGGACTTTCCCCGCTTTGTTTAAAATTATCAGCATTAGCTGATATATTTATATCTGTGTCCTTAGTAAATGTGAGCGAGTCAGTTGTTCCAGCTTCCACATTAATATCAGCACTACTTCCGTCTCCTCTTTGAGCAGCAAAATAAGCATAAGTAGCCCCAATTATCAAAAGTAAAAAAATAATTAAAGCAATTACCGCTAAATTCTTATTTTTCATTTAATACCTACTTTCTATATGTGGAGTATTTCCACTATTATAATTTTATTATACTCCGAATTATTCCACATTTCAAGAATTAAAAGCGGAAAAATGCGACAATAAAATTGGTGAAAAAAATGATCGGAAAAATAATAAAAACAATGCGTCGTGAAGCTGGTTTAACCCAAGAAGATTTAAGTAAAGCCACTTTTATTGGGCGAAGTACTCTAAGTGATTATGAACGAGAAAAAACTGATATTAATTTTGATAATATTGAAAAGATTGCTAAAGCCTGTAATTATGAAGTTTTATTTGCAAATTTAAGTAATAAAAAAAGAGTTTTATCTAGTAAAAATATTAATCGGGAAGAAATATAATCCTTAATTTAGGCATTTCTAGGGTCATTTACAAAAGATAGAAAATATAGTAAACTTGAGTTGGTGATAAAGATAAAAAAATTAGTAATAATGTTAATACGTGGCTATCAGGTAATTCCTCTTTTTGCCCACAATACCTGTCGATTTACTCCTAGTTGTAGTAACTATATGTTAGAAGCAATTGACTATTATGGCTTAAAAAAAGGAATTAGCTTAGGCTTAAAAAGAATAGCAAGATGCCACCCGCATGGAGGCTATGGCTATGACCCAGTGCTAAAGGAGGAAGAAAATAAATGAAAAAAATTCTTTTACTTATTATTGGCTTATTTTTAGTAAGTGGTTGTACATTGGTAAATGATGACTTGGAAGGAGCCCATATATATACTACTGTCTATCCAATTAAATATTTAACTAAAGTATTATATGGTAACCACTCGACTATTGATAGTATCTACCCAAGTGGAGCTGATATTAATACTTATGAGTTAACCAAAAAACAAATTAAAGATTATTCTAAAGCTGATTTATTTATTTATAATGGTTTAAGTAATGAAAAAAATATTACTAAAAATATGATAAATTCTAATAAAAATCTTTTAATAATTGATGTATCAAATGGCTTAAATTATGAATTTGATATTCGGGAATTATGGATGAAGCCTAATAACTTTTTAATGTTAGCTAAAAATATAAAAGATAATTTAAATGAATATTTAGAAAGTAAATATATTATCGAAGAAATTGATGAAAACTATAAAAAATTATCTGAAACTTTATCTTTAATGGATGCTGATTTAAGATCTATTGGTAAAGAAGCTAGTAATAATGGGACAAATACTTTAGTAGTAACTGATGATTTATTTAATTATTTAAAAACTTATGGATTTAATATTATTTCTCTTGATGCCGATAGTGCCACAGAATCAACAATTAACTCAGTTAATTCCGCCTTTGCTAAAAAAACTTATACTGGTATCATAACTTTAGATAATGCTATTGATGAAAATGTAAAAAAAATGATTGATGATAATAAACTAGAAGTAATTAATATTAGTAGTATGGTAAATGATAGTGAAACCGAAAATGATTATATCGAAATTATGCAAACTTTTATTGATAGCTTAAGAAATTTGACGGTTAAAGATTGACACTAGCCTACTTTTATAATAAAATATAGAAGTAGCTTGGTTAAGGAGTGGTACTCAAGAGGCTGAAGAGGCGTCCCTGCTAAGGATGTAGAGTGGGTAACTGCTGCGAGGGTTCAAATCCCTCCCACTCCGCCATTAAAAAAAATAAATTCACTGTTGATTTAGTGAATTTTTTCATTTATAGGAATTATTTTTTCAAATACTAACAAATTAGTAAGCTTGCTAGCTTTAGTAAACTTATCTTCATCATCAATTGTCCAAAGCATTAAAGGAATCGCATACTTCTTAACCTTCCTAGCAATCTTATCATTATAATCATCTATTTTATAAGCTATAAAATCCGGCTTATAAAACGGTAAATAACTACAATTTCTTAATATATATTTTAATCCCCTTGGTAAATGGCAATTATGATAATTATAACTTAATACCCCACATTTAATCTTGGGTTTTATTTTTTTATAATAACGAGCTATTCGGGGATCAAAAGATTTTATGGAATAATTTATATTATAAGAATCTAAAATATTCTTTAGTTTTCTTAAGTTCTTCCGATAATGTTTTATTTCTTTTATTTCAATATCTAAATAAGTTTTCGAAGTTACAATATTAAGTAATTCTTCTAAACAAGGAATACTTTCTTGATTAGCTAACTTTAATTTCTTAATTTTTTCATAACTAGTATTACTTATAATTAAATCTTTATTAGTTAAACGTTTAGTTGTTTTATCATGAAAAATAATAAATACCCCATCTTTTGTCATTCTAACATCAAATTCAATGCCATAATTGTGTTTTATTGCCTCTTTAAAAGAGGCGATAGAATTTTCGGGGATAGTATTACTATGTAAGCCACGATGGGCTATATAAATCTTATTCATAAAAACCTTCTTTATATTGTAAATATTAATTTGTTTTAAAAGTATTAAGTATATTTATTAAATCATTTAATTGATTATATGATTTTTCAACTTTAAAATTTCTATTATAAAGAATCTTCGTTGTGCGAGAATCTTTATAATCACATTTAACTATTAAGTGATGTTTTTTTTCAATAATATTATGTACTTTAACTATTTCTATTAGTAATACTCCTTTAGGTACTTCTTCGACCATTTTGGCAACAACCTCTGGTTTATTCATTTGCTCACTTAATTTATTTATATTGGTTAAAAACATTGTCCCTCCAATTACACTTGATGAATTATTTACTAGAGATCCAAGAAGATATGTTTGCCCAATGTTTAGGATGCTTACCCTAATTAAACGATTATCATCGGTAATTATCCATCCTGATAATCTAGTTACTAATTTAGTAGTTATAATTATTGTATAATATACAATTAGTATCATAAAAAGCATTATTAAAGTTATTAATGTTGGCATATTTTTAACTTCTAAAATCAAAAATATTATTATCATTACCATAAATAAAACAATACTTAAAATTAATTCTATAATTGGTAGCCTATTACCGTTTTGATAAGCTACTTCTTTGGAATAACAAAATACTCTTTTTACTTTCATTATTTACCACCAAATCCAATATCTGTAATCATTATATCATGTATACTTTTATATAATATATAAATATTTTTCTAGACAGCCAAATACTCCCTGAATTAAGCGTAAATTACTTTACAACCTAACTAAATTATAGTATAATTTTATTACATCAAGGAAATACCGAAATTTTTGTTAAAATTTTTGTAAAAAAACGCTTGCAAAATAGCCGTTTATAAGATACAATTAAAGAGGTTTTCCAAAGTGGGCTTGTAGCTCAGCTGGTTAGAGCGCACGCCTGATAAGCGTGAGGTCGGAGGTTCAAGTCCCCCCAGGCCCACC
>CANQCI010000049.1 GCA_947589675.1 uncultured Bacilli bacterium
ACCAGGGTAGTATTTACTTTCAGACTAAATGCAACCCTAAACATTAAGGGTAGAATTTACTTTGAAATTTCAGGTTTATTATAAAAATACGAGAAAAATAACTGAAAATGCTTGTCAAGTCCATAAAATTATAGTATAATTTAAACTGTCATCGAGGTTTTATACCTTTTGATGGGCGCTTAGCTCAGTTGGTTAGAGCATCTGCCTTACAAGCAGAGGGTCAAAGGTTCGAGTCCCTTAGCGCCCACCATTTTATTTTGCCGACTTAGCGTAATAGGTAGCGCAACTGACTTGTAATCAGTAGGTTGGGGGTTCGATTCCCTCAGTCGGCACCATTTTGGAGGGATAGCGAAGTGGTCAAACGCGGCAGACTGTAAATCTGTTCCTTCGGGTTCCATAGTTCAAATCTATGTCCCTCCACCATTCGTTTATTGCCTCGTAGCCAAGTGGTAAGGCATCAGACTTTGACTCTGACATCCCGCAAGTTCGAATCTTGCCGAGGCAGCCATTTTATAGTTGTTCCGCTAGCTCAGTAGGTAGAGCATTTGACTTTTAATCAAAGGGTCTCGAGTTCGAATCTCGAGCGGGACACCATTTAAGTTAATAATATAAAGAAAAAAGCCTTATTTTCGGGCTTTTTTCTTTTTAAAAATTTCATATTTTTTGTTATTTTTGCTAATTTTCATATATTTCAGGGTAATTTTTGGGGTTGGATAAATTATAGGTATTTAGTTAATCCTATTTCTTAAAAGATGTTGAAAATTGCCATTTGAGTCTCAAAAAGCTTTAATGAAAGGGTGATAAAAATGGTAAATAATGACGGTTAAAATAAATTGACTTTAGGAGCGTATTATTTTAAAATTGTTATATAGGATATGATAACATATGGGTAAAAGGAAATTTAAGATAGATAAATTTGTGCAAAAATATAGAAGTCTTATATTGACTGTTTGTGCAGTTATTATTTTGTCTTGTTTTTCTTTATTCATTTCGCATGCTTTTTATGAAGTAAGAGATAAAGAAACCATTATTGGGGGAAGAGTTGGGAAAGTTGCCGACATTGAAGTGCGGGTTTTAGTCCAAGAAAGAGATGAGGATGGTAAAGCCATTGATAGTTACGAAGAATATCCTTATATCCCTAAAGCTGGTTATATTTATGATAGTAATAAAAGTTATTGTGTTAATAACTCAGAAATTGTCTATGATGATGCTAATTATCAAGCTAAAATAGTATCCAAGAATACTGATTTATGTTATTTATACTTTAGTAGTATTGCTGATTTAGATTTAACTTTAGAAGTTTATCAAGAAAATACTGATGAATTTGGGCAAGGTACTGGGGAATACACTAAGCTAGAAACAACCTCCCTTCCAAGTGTTGGTTATGCTTTTAATTCAGAAAAAAGTAATTGTCGTAATAATTCGGAAATTAAATATAATCCTTTAGAAAATATGGTGGTGGTTGAAGCTTTAGGCAATGATTTTTGTCAAGCTTATATGGATGTTGTTGATTCAGATATTAAATTAAATTTAAAGATTCAAACTAAAAAAGGGGAAGATAGTTATTATGAAGCTTCCGAAATACCCAAAAATAATTATTATGTTTTAAATCCTAAATCAAGTTGTGATAATCAAGCTAGTGTCCTTTTAAATAAACAAAAGGTTATTGTTAATACTAAAAATAAAACAACGTGTGATGCTTATTTAGATATCGATACAGGCCCTATTTTAGAAAGTGTTAATGTTAAGATTGAACCTAATAATGTTACACTCGATTTTAAAGAAAGTAAATTAGGGACTATTGTGCAAACTTGGTATTATTCAACTGATGGCGTCAATTATGTAGCTACGAAAGAAAAGAGTGTAAGTTTTGCTCTTGATACAAGTATTAATCATGTAATATATGTTTATGGTATTGATGCTGATAATAAAACTTCAGCTTTATATGAAGTAACTCAAGAAGCTAATTATGTTTATAATGGGGCTTTTGATTATGCGAGTACAGCTCAAGTTGTAAATATAACTTTACCAGGTTACTATTTATTAGAAGTCTGGGGAGCTCAAGGGGGAAGTTATAGCCCAAGTGTTGCTGAGGGCGGTAAAGGGGGCTATGCCACTGGAACTGTTTATTTAGAAGCTGGAGATACTTTATATGTCCATACGGGTGGGCAAGGTAGTTACAATAGCAATAGTAATCCTACTTCCTTAGCGGGAGGTGGAGCAAATGGGGGTGGCAACGCTGCTTATCGTGGTGGCGGTGGCGGTGGTGCGACCGACATTAGACTTAATAGTGATGAACTTTTAGCTCGGCTAATTGTGGCTGGAGGCGGCGGTGGTGCTTCATCCTATGCAGAATTTAAAGCAGCCGGTGGTGCCGCGGGCGGGGCTTTAGCCGCAACAGGTGCTTATTATAATAAGGATAATGATAAATATGTTGGCGGTGGTGCGACTTCGAAAATGGGCGGTTCCGCCGGGATTGGTAGTGAAGCTACCTATAATGGTGAAAGTGGTACATTCGGTCAAGGAGGAAATAGTGCTATCAAATATGCCGATGCTAGTTACTATTCTAATGGGGCTGGCGGTGGTGGCTGGTACGGTGGAGGCGGTGCTGGTAACTACAATGGAGCTAGTTTTGATTATGCCGCCGGTGGCGGTGGTGGCTCTGGTTATGTTTATATGGAAAGTACCGCCAGTCTATATCCTGAGGGTTGTTTATTAAATAGTAAATATTATTTATATAATGCCAGTGCTTTAGGGGGCACCGAAAGCTTTAAAAACCCAAGTGGGGCAGCAGAAGTTGGACATACAGGTAATGGCTATGCTAAAATAACTTATATTGGAGCGAATCTAGGTGAATAAAAATGAATTGTCATAAATGTGGAAAACCCTTACCAAGCGAAGGGTATACTTGTAAATTTTGCGGGACGATGATGACTCCTTCGCAAATTGCTTATCAAAATCGCCAAGTTAAAAAAGATATTACCCTCTTAAGTGACCAATATGGTGTAGATAAAAAAAGTATTTATGAAAATCCCCCTGTAAAAGAAAATAAATTAAAAGGTTTAATATTTATTGTCGGTATTTTATTATTTTTAATAATATTGGTTATAATAGTAACACAGATAAAATAATAAGGTGAGTTGATAATATGTTACTATTTACATGTTTTTATATTTTTATGGCTCGCATAATTGATGTATCTTTTGGCACTGTGCGAACCGTTTTAATTGTTCGGGATAAAAAGATTCCGGCGGGAATAATTGCTTTCTTTGAAGTCTTTATTTGGTTTTTGGTGGCAAGAGAAGCCCTCAATACCGAGATTGACTCGTGGCTTATTCCCGTTTTTTATGCCGGTGGTTATGCCACAGGAACATTACTAGGTTCCTATATTTCTAGTAATTTCTTAGATGGTTTAATTGGTGTTCAAGTTATTGTGAAAAAGACTAAGGTTAGTAAATTAATGACAGAAATTAGAGAAAAGGGCTTTGGCGTATCTATGGTTGATTTGAAAAATGATTATGAAGGAGAAAAGAAAGCCATGCTTTTTATTCAATTAAATAAGAAAAGTTTAAAAAATCTAACCAAAGTAATTAGACAATTAGATCCAGATGCTTTTGTTGTTATTAATGAAACTAAATATGTCCAAAATGGGCTAATTAAATAACTAATTTTTATTGACTAAACTGTTTATTTCCTGTATAATACCCGAAAAAAGGGGAAGATTATATGAAAAAAACAGTAATTTTTATTTTAGTTATTATTTGTTTAGTAGCGGGTTACTTTTTTTATCAAAATAAATTTACTAGTCAAAATGATTACTATGTTTTAAAAGAACAAGCTGTAATTGATGATTATTATTATCGTGGGTATTATGGGGGGATTTTAAAACTTCGCAAAGAAGATAACTATGTTATCACGGATATTAAAGGTACTGTATTATATGATTTAAGTCCTAATGAATATATAGTTTTAAGTGAGACTTTTGTCGCTCAAAAAAATGAAGAAGATGATACATATGATATCTATTATCAAAAAAATAAAATATATTCTCATGTTTTATATTCTTTAGTAAATGATAACTATACTAATATATATAATAATGATATAAATATCTTAGTTAATGATAATAATGAAGTATTATTACATGATTATGATGATTATATTGCAACAGACAATTATATTTTAGCTTTTAAGGGAGAAGTTAGTGATATATATGATAATGATTTAAACTTATTATTAGAAGCTAAAAAAGTCAAAAAAATGAATGATACTTATCTTATGAATGATAAATATATTGTTTTAGAAGAAGATGATAAGGAACAAGTTTACTTTGTTAATAAGAAAAAATACTCTTCTTTAAAAGAAGCTGTGGCTATTAATTATGATTATGTAGCTTTTAAAGAAAATGATGCTATTAAAGTCTATGATGAAGATAATAATTTAGTGGAAACTATTAAAAGTAAAGCTAAAGACTTTTATTTAATAACTAAAGATGTTATTGGGGTTGTTAATCATAGTTGTGATACAAAGGATTATAAAAGCTTTGTTAATACTTATGATAAAGACTATAAAGTTTTAAGTAAAGACTGTGGGCAAGTTTATTATAATAATCATAGTACAATAGTTAAAGAAAATGGTTTATTTTATGTATATGCTAATGATAAATTAAATTTTAAATTAAATGGTAGTAAAAATGCGACAATTTATGAATTTGAAGATAATAAATATCAATATTTAAATGATGACTTTAGTGCTATATATGATAGTGAAGGGAAAAATGTCTATCCCGCTTGTTATGGTGCCTATCCTTTTACTTCATCTATTTATCGGTGTAGTTCTAATGAAAATATAAATTATCTTTATGAAGATGATAAATTATTTTTAGAAGATAATTATGCTGATATTACTTATTATAAGGGCTATTTTATTGTTTTAAATAAAGATGGTTATTATGGTTTATATGATATTTTTCAAAATCAAATATTAGAAGAA
Source organism: uncultured Bacilli bacterium (assembly GCA_947589675.1). GTDB lineage: Bacteria > Bacillota_I > Bacilli_A > RF39 > UBA660 > Onthocola_B. The sequence continues at coordinate 4,993 of CANQCI010000049.1, forward strand.
AAGTATGATAATATAGAATTTTTAGATGATAATAATTTATTATATACTTATGATAATAAAATATATATTGAAGAATTAGTTAAAGCTAATAAAAAAGACTATTTAAAATTTGTTAAAGATATAAAGGAAAAAGAAAGTAATAAAGATGAAGTTATTGATAATGTTAAGGAAGTAATAACAAACTTTCAGTTAGAAGATAACGAAGAATTAATTAAGGAAAATCAAGAATTATTTCAAAAGTATGCTTATCATGTTATAAATAATGAAGCTTTAAGAGATATTGATAAAAAGCATTTATTAAAATTGTTTCCGGCAGTTGTCGATATGGAAAAGTATAATTATTTAAATTTAAATAATTTACTTCGTATGACTGATTCTTTAAGTGTACTTGCTTATGATGAAAAGCCCAAGAGCATGGAGGAAGCTTTCGTGGGAGAATATTATCCTAATTTAAATTATGTTAGTATTTTAAATGAAGAATATGATTATGCTATGCCCCATGAAATAATGCACTTTTTATCAAGTTCTAATACCGATAAAGTAGATGATATTTATATTTGTGATGGGGAAATTAAAAATTATGCTGAGGTAAGTAAATTAAGTTTTGCTGACCAAAAGTCATGTGAAAACCATTATATTAAAGATTCTGATTATTTAGAAGAAGCCGGAGCGGAGTTTTTAAGTAAAATTACCTATAATGATACAGAAACAGGTTCTTATAAATATACTTTATTTACTTATAACTTATTATTATATGTATTAGATATAGATCCAAAAGATTTAGAATATAATCAATATCGCACCGCTTATTTTTATCAAGTTTTAAAAGATAAAGGTTTAAGTTATAAAGAAAGTAAAAGTTTATTAGAAAAATTAGAAAAAATTCATGATTTAGATACCGAAGATGATGAAAAACAACAAGGTTTTTATTTATATCAAACTATAACTGATATTTTAAAAATATATGAATTACAAGGTAAGAATTGGCGAGAAAATGATTATATTTCTGCTTTATTAGCAACTGTATTTCGCCGTATTCCTTTTGATGTTGTCTATGAATATGTTAAAGAAAGTGAGGTTTCTTTAACATATTCGGAAAGTTTAAAAAATATTGCTAGTTTTAGTATTTATGACCGATTTGTTAGTGATTACCCTGATTTTGATAAATACTATATTGATTTTATGGGGAATAAAATTAGATTTACAATTTTCCAAGGAGATAGTGAAATTAAATTAGATTATCTTTTTGACCATGATGGCAAAGTAACTAAGGTTACTAAAAGTTAAATAAAAAAGTCTTAAATGAACATTTGTTCGCT
>CANQCI010000050.1 GCA_947589675.1 uncultured Bacilli bacterium
AAGAGCCGTATGCGGGAAATCTGCACGTACGGTTCTGAGAGGGTTGTATGGGGTGACCCATACTTCTACTCAATAATTATATATTATTAAACTTAAAAAAAGCTATAGAGGAAGCCAACAATTTAGAGGATAAAATATACCTAGAATTATCCAAAGAGCAAATAATTGAGTTTTTAAATTATGCTTATATTAACGTGAAAAAATGGCAAAATTTTTATGAATTAAAAAACTATGAAATGATTATAAATAAATATAAAGAAATAGAGTCTGTTATTTCTATGTTAGAACTATGTTTAGCTGATTACGATAATGTATTTCATATAGAGGGTATAGCATATTCTCTATTTCAGATTGGGAAGATTTTATCTAATGTTCCCATTGAAAATTAACGGTAAAAGTGTCACTTAATTTCAGTGAAATATTGTTTTTTTAAATTTTTGTGATATAATTTCTATTGAAAATTAGTGGCAAAAGTGCCACTAGATTTCAATGGAGGATATTATGCAAGAAATTAAAAGAGAACAATATTTAAAGGAATTAATAGCCGCTCGAGAAAACAAACTAATAAAGGTAATAACTGGTATTAGAAGAAGTGGCAAGTCATATTTACTAGATCCTATTTTTAAAAATTATTTAGTTGAAAATGGTGTAAAAGAAAATCATATTATTAAATTAGATTTAGATTTAATAGAAAATCATAAGTATAAAGACCCAATGGAATTATTTAATTATGTAATGGGTAAAGTAAAAGATAAAAATATGTATTATGTTCTTTTAGATGAAATTCAATTAGTAGATAATTTTGAAGAAGTATTAAATAGTTTTTTAAAAAAGAATAATTTAGATGTTTATGTAACAGGTTCTAACTCTAAATTTTTATCTAGTGATATCATAACTGAATTTAGAGGGAGAAGTACCGAAATAAAAATTTATCCTTTGTCTTTTAGAGAATTTGTTGAACTTAAAAATGAAAGTGCTGATAAAGCTTGGAAAGAGTATATTCAATATGGTGGACTTCCCCCAGTAGTACTTCAAACTAATGATAAACAAAAAAGAGAATATTTAGCAAATTTGTTTGAAACTACTTATTTAAAAGACATTATTGAAAGAAATGATATTAAAAGAAAAGATGTTTTAGAAGCAATTGTAAATATTTTAGCATCATCAATAGGTTCTTTAACTAATCCATCTAATATCTATAAAACGTATTTATCGACGGGGGATAAAGATATTTCTTTAAATACAATAACTTCATATATTGAATATTTAGAAAATGCATTTTTAATAAAAAAAGTAAAACGTTATAATGTTAAAGGACGAAAGTATATCACCACGCCTTTTAAATATTATTTTACTGATTTGGGACTTCGAAATATTAAGCTAAATTTTCGGCAACAAGAAGAAAATCATATCATGGAAAATGTAATTTATAATGAACTTTTAATTAGAGGATATAATGTTGATGTAGGAGTTGTTGAAGCTAGAAATAAAAAGGGAAGAACTAGTTATGAAATAGATTTTGTCTGTAATATGGCAAGTAATAGATATTATATTCAATCAGCATTAAACATAGATGAACCTGAAAAAGACATTCAAGAATCTCGCCCCTTAAATTCAGTTGGCGATAATTTTAAAAAGATAATTATTGTAAAAGATGATATAAATGCTTGGCATAATGAAGATGGAATTTTAATTATTGGGATAAAAGAATTTTTATTAAATAGTAGTATTTTAGAAAATTAAATATTTTTTAACTACTAGGTTAAATTCATGATATAATGAAAAGGATTTAGGGCGTGATTTTATGTTAGTTTATGGAATAAACGTTTTAAAAGAATTGAATAAAAAGCAAATAAAAAGGGTTTTTACGTATCGTGAAGAAGTAATTAATTATTGTGCTACTAATAAATTAGTATGTGAATATATGGATAAAAATAAATTAGATAAATTAGTTAAAGGAAATCATCAAGGGGTAATAATCGATGTAGATGACTATCAATATTATTCTTTAGATAATGTAGAAGGAAATTTAGTGGTAGTTCTTGATCATTTAGAAGATCCCCATAACTTCGGGGCAATTATCCGTTCTTGTGTTGGAGCGGGAGTTAAAACGATAATCATTCCAAAAGACCGGAGTGTTAAAGTAACCGAAGCAGTGGTAAAAACAAGTGCAGGTATGATTAATCATGTGAAAATAGTGATGGTTAATAATATTGTAGAAGCTTTAAAAAAATTGCAAAAAGATGGTTATTTTGTTTATGCCGCAGATATGCATGGACAAGATTTTAAAAAAATAGATTACAATGAGAAAGCCGTTTTAGTTATAGGCAATGAAGGCAAGGGAGTAAGTAGGTTAGTAAAAGATACATGTGATATCTTAGTCAAAATTCCCCTTGAAGATGAGTGTGAAAGTTTAAATGCGTCAGTCGCAGCAGGTATTTTAATATTTGAAATGCGAGGTTAATATGGACGAAATTTCCGATAGTGAATTAATAATGTTAATTTTAGAAGAAAATGAAGATGCTAAAAATATATTATATAATCGCTACAAATATATTATAGATATTGTAACGAAAAAATATAGTAAAGTTGTTTATAAGTTAGGTTTAGACTATGGTGATTTTTATAGTGAAGGCTTATGTGGTTTTAGTGGGGCTATATATAGTTATAATCAAGATAAATCAACATCTTTGGCAACATTTATTACACTATGCGTGGAAAGATGTTTAAAAAAATATCTTCTTAAAGCTAATCGGCTAAAGAATTTGAGTAATAGGGATACTTTATCATTAGATTATATTTATGATAATACCAATTTATCCTTACAAGTAATATTTTGGGATGAAAGAAATGAACCTTTAAAACAAATAACTAAACAAGAAAATTATTTAGAATTTATTTCTTTTAGTAAAAAAGAATTATCACCGTTTGAATATACTGTTTTAACATTAATGATTGATGAATGTAGTTCCCTTGAAATTGCGAGGATATTACATAAATCTTCGAAACAAATTTATAATACAATGCAAAGAGTAAGAGAGAAATTAAAAAAAAATAATAGTTTTAGTAGGTAAATATTCGAAAAAATCCTTGAATTTAAGGTAATATTATGCTATATTACAAATGAACACGAAAGTGTTTTTTTAAATTGGAGGATTTTGAAATGGCTGATAAGAAAAAAACAGAACAAAAAGAAGAAAAAAAAGAAATTAAAGAAGTAAGCAAGAAAGAGAATAAAGACGTAAAAAAAGAAGTTAAGAAGAAAGATACGAAAAAGAAAGAAAAAACTAAAAAAGAAAAAAAACATACAGAAAGTTATTTACGGCAAGTCCAAAAGGAAATGAAATTAGTTAAGTGGCCAAAATTTAGCGAAGTAATTAAGTATACGATATCAACAGTAATACTTTGTTTATTTATTTGTGGTTTATTTATATTATTAAATTTAGCTTTATCAATTGTAAAAGGATGGTTTGTATAATGGATAAATTATGGTATGTTGTAAATACTTATTCAGGGCATGAAAATAAAGTTAAGGAAAAATTAGAAGCTCGAACAGAATCAATGGGCATGCAAGATTATATATTTCGGGTTATTGTTCCTGAAACTAAAGAAGTTGAGGTAAAAGACGGTGTTAAAAAAGAAAAAGTAAAAAAAATGTTTCCTGGTTATGTTTTAGTGGAAATGATTATGACTGATGAAGCATGGTATATTGTTCGTAATACCCCAGGGGTTACAGGCTTTATTGGTTCATCAGGGAAAGGGGCAAAACCAACTCCACTTCTTCCTCAAGAAATTGACCGGATTTTAGCTAATATGGGTATGAGTCGGGTTGATATTGATTCAGAGCTTAAAATTGGCGATACCGTTAATATTATTGATGGACCATTTAATGGTATGAGTGGCAAAGTTGATACCATTGATAAAGAAAATAATCGTTTAAATATTATTATTGATTTATTTGGTCAAGAAACTAATGTGGATGTGGAATTATATCAAGTAAGTAAAGGCTAAAAAAAGTGCAATTAAGCACTTTTTCCTTTGAGATAAAGTTCAAGATTACTTTTAATCCGCTTGTTATCAGGATTTATCTTTAAAGCTTCTTTAGCATTTAAAATAGCTTTATCTAAATCATTTTGATAATAATAAGCTATTGATAATAAATCATTAATAGTTTCATTCCAACTAAAGATTTCATTAATATAAGTTTTTTCATTGTGCGTAATTGTTAGAGCTTTTTCCCCATAAATAATTACTTTATCCCAGTTTTCTAAATTGTAATTAAGCATTGCCATTTCCACATAGGGATCTCTTAAATAAGGGGCTTCAGCGATGGCTTTGTTAAGCCACATTTCCGCCTCATCGTAACGATTGAGATTTTTATAGCATCTTGAAATAAATCGCATAGATGCACATCTTTCATCTTTCCATGTCGCACTTTTAAGTTTTAAATGTCTGATTAATGTATCAATAGCTTCATTCCATTTGCCATAGTACATATATTCTCGTCCTAAATAATGCATATTGCGATCATTATTAGGATTTTCTTTCACCGCAAGTTCTAACAAAGGCAAATAAGAAGAGCGTGATTTTTGCCGGTCAGGAAAATGGTTGATAATAAGTTTATCAGTATAAATTTGGTTTTCAACGCCATCATAAGCTAAAACTTCGTGGACAGGATTAACCCATTTAAAGTTTTTCCGAGCATGGATTTTTTCCGCATAGTAAGTAATACGGGGAATATTTTTCTCATCAATGTACCAATTATAAATATAGCGTAATCTAGTTGTATCTTTTTGCCATATTTTTTCAATTTCGCTTCGCCAACCTGGCATCATGACTTCATCTAAATCGAGGCAAATGCAAACATCAGCATCAAGAGGGACTAAATCAAGAGATTTATTCCGAGCCACATCAAACCGCCAGGGTTCAATTTTGGCTTGTTCGACATTTATTTGATGTCTTTTTAATTTTTCGATTGTTTTATCGGTTGAACCTGTATCTAAAACGTAAATTCCATCCGCTTCTTTAAGTGAGTTGTACCATCTATCCACAAATTTTTCTTCATTTTTACTTATTGCATAAACATAAATTTTAATAGTTAATTCCTTCTTTCTATAAATTATATTTTTTTAAAATATTTTTAGACTAAAAAAGGGCAATCTATGAAGATAGCCCCTTCGTTTTAACCCGCAATTTCCGTGGCATTTAGCTTTTTGATTGTTAAACTAGCTGTATCAATGGTAATGTTTTCCGCTTGAGCAGATTCAACAGCTAAATCAATAGATTGCCCAGCCGTTAATTCGGCGATTACGGTTTTAGTAAATGTAGTACTTTCATTAAGGGTTGTATCGACTGTTGCTATACTTCCTGGTATTTGATTATCATTATTTCGAGCATATACATCAATTTCGCCTCCCGTGGTAGTTGGGGTTAAAGAAAGTGTATATGTAATTTCATAGATACCATCAGTTGTGGTAGTTAATTCATTATTGGCATTAGTTATATTTAATTCTGGCATTGCAGTGGTAAGAGGTATTTGTACTGGGGTATCAGCTCCGGTTGTATTCGCATTTTGCGTGGTTGTATTATATAACCCTCCATAAGCTCCTAGACCATCACCGGTTGGTATTCCTAAATTTATTTCATATTCATTATCGGTCGTTCCCGCAGTAATACTTGCTGTTGCGGCAGTTCCAGCTGGTAAGGTATCGATAGTTCCGGTTGTTAAAGTTGGAGATGCTCCGGTAGCTCCAGCTGGTATACCTAATTCTAAGATGTAATTTGGAGCATCACCAACCGCCCGAGTAGCCGGTGCTTCTGTAATAGTTGCTGTTGCATCACTACCAGGAGCTAAAGTGGCTACATCCCCAGCTGTTAAAGTTGGTGTCGCACCTGTGTCGCCAGTTGGCCCGGTAGGTCCCGTATCCCCAGTAGGTCCGATAGGTCCTGTGTCCCCAGTCGGTCCGATAGGTCCTGTGTCCC
>CANQCI010000051.1 GCA_947589675.1 uncultured Bacilli bacterium
GGCAAAATTGAGGGTGCTAAAAAATATGGAAAAATCTAGAAAAGAAAAAAGTTTTATTGTGTTTACGTTGTTGATGCTTTTACTTGTCGTGATTGGTGCAACATATGCTTACTTTGCAGCTCAAAAGGGAACTGGTGGTAGTGCCAACATTGATGTTCAAGCTGGAACAACAGACTCCCTAACATTTCAGGCTGGAAATTCTATTAATATTACCGCCTCAGCTGATGATTTTTATCTAGGAGCTGATGATAAAACAGGAAATTCAACTGCCACAGCTACATTAGTCCCAAATAATAATACGAATGAAGCTACCGAACATTATAATGTTTATTTAGTAATTGATAAAAATGATTTTACTTATTCAACTACTGATAAGGAAACAGAATTACTTTTAAAAATAAAACAACCAGATGGAGAATATTTAACCAATATTCCTACACTAAAATATGATACAGAATTACAAGGTTTTGATATTACAAAGCGAAGAGGTACATATCAAATTGCTTTAGAAGATGAAATTAAAGCTACAGATGAAAAAGGAACAAGTGAAGAATGGCAAATTGAAGTTATATTAAAAAATTTACCAACTGACCAACAAGTAAATACAGGTAAGACTTTTTCAGGAAAAGTTTTAATTACCACCGATACCAAAGAAACATATGTCATGCCTGAAATCAATAATATAGCTGAGGGAGAAAAAACATTTGATACAATTACTGTTAATTTAATGGAAAATGAGAGCCATACGGAAGAAATAGATAAATATTATTTTGCCATCGAAGAAACTACGGAAGAACCTGAGATGGCAAGTATGATGAGTATAGCTGAAAAGTTAGAACCAACTTACTATCCAAGTGATACACCCAATTATACATTTAAAGATTTAAAAGAAAATCAAAATTATAAAATCTATGCTTATTCCGAAGATAAGCAAGGAATAGATAGTGAAATCAAAACAGCCATTATTAAAACTACTGATTATACTAGAGCAACAGTTACTGATTTAACTGTTTTAGAAAAAGAAAATCATAGCTTAAAAGTTCAAGCCACAGCAAATGGGGGAACTAATCAAGTTAAAGAGTATGCTTTTAAACTAGAAAATGCTGAGGTATATAGCGAATGGAGTAATTGGCAAGAAAGTAATGAATTTACTTTTGACAATTTAAAAGCGGGAGTAAATTATAAAATACAAGTAAAAGTTAGAGATGATATAGGCAAAGAGTCGATAACTAGTTATGATAAAGAAGAAACAACCAAACCATTTATAGTTAATGTTGAGGTAACTGGTGGAAGTTCTAATCCTTCAAGTGCCGAAGTAATGGAAGATGGAACAACAACTTTTGCTATAACAGCAAATGATGACTATGATATAACCACAGCTCAAGTAACTGAGGGAGATAACTGTGTATTAAGTGAAGATAATGGAACATTAACAGTCAGCAATGTAACAAGTGATAAAACTTGTAAAATTGTTTTAATAAAAAAATTAACAGTAACTGCAACAGTTGATACTAAAAACACTGATATATGGACTGGAATAGCAGTGATTACTGTTAATGCTACGGGTGGAACTGGTTCATATAATTATTCAGTTGAAAACAGTTGTACTCAATGCGATGAGGTACAAAGCCAATGTGGTTCATCTAGTAATGGTAATGTATCAATTCAAAATAATATTATTACTATAAGTGATTTACAAGTTTGTATAGAACATAATTTTAAAATAAAAGTAACTGATGAAAATAATAAAGAAGCTATTTATGAAATTAAGGGAATATATGTTAAAAGTATAGAAACGTGCCCAACAATTTGTACAGGAGGAGTGATTTAATTTTTAAATTTTGTTAATACTAAATTGAGGTTTAAGTTCCGGAAAGTTTAAAATAGAACTTAAAGTTAATAAATTAAATTCCTAATTTTAGTTCATACTAAAAATGTGATAGAAATGAAAAATTATAGTATATGGCAAAATTATAAAATGACTAGTTACCCCAGATTAGAACAAGACATTGAAGTGGATATTCTCATAATCGGGGGTGGCTTGACTGGTATTAATACTTTATATCAATTAAAAAATGACAAAAGGAAAATTGCCTTGGTGGAAAAACTAACCCTTGGTTCAGGAGCTACCCAAAGAAGTAGTGCGAAAGCTACTTATTTACAAAGTAATATTTATACAAAATTAAAAAATACTTTTAGCGAAAAGACAGCTTATTTATATTATGAAAGTCAAAAGGATGCTTTAAAAAAGTTAAAACAAGTAATTAGGAAAGAAAATATTGATTGTGATTTTATTAAAACCCCATCTATTCTAGGAGCTTTAACTAAAAAGGAAATTGCTAAAGTAAAAAGGGAAGAAGCCTTACTTAAAACATTTAAAGTAAATGTTAAAACAACTAAACTTAAAGATTATTTATATGCTTTTCAAGTTGATGATACCTATGTTTTTCATCCTTTAAAATACTTAGATAAATTAGCTAAATTAAGTATAACTGATAATCATTATATTTATGAAAATACTTTAGTTTATGAAATAATTAGGGATAAAAATAAATTTAAATGTTTAACTAAAAAAGGGGTTATTAAAGCTAAGCAAGTAGTTATAGCAACCCACTATCCAAACTTTTTAATTCCTTTTATGATGCCTTTAAAATGTTATTTAGAAAAATCGCTTTTAATATGCACTCCCGCTTCAAATTTAAATTATAGTAGTATTAATGTAACTAAGCCTATTTTATCGAAAAGATATTATTTAGATAATTTAATTACGGTTACTAATTCTCATAATTTATGTTTTGATGTTGATGATTTAGTTTTAACAAAGAATATTGCTAATAAGTCATATGTTTGGACTAATTATGATTTAATGACTAAAGATAACTTACCATATATAGGTAAAATTGCTGAGAATTTATATTTAGCTACGGGTTATAATACTTGGGGAATTTTAAATAGTATGCTAGCTAGTATAATCTTAAAAGATTTACTAAATAATAAAGATAATAAATATCAAGATTTAACTAATCCTAAACGAGCTATTAATTTAACTAGTCTTGGTCATTATGTTTTAAATAGTTTTAGTAATACTTATGCTTTTTTAAATAGTTATCTTGTCGAAAATCGGAAAAGATATCATAAAAATCCTTATTTTACTAAAGAAAATAACCAAAGTATTGCTATTTATAAAGATAATGATGGCAAGATTTATAAAGTTGAAAGTAAATGTCCTCATTTAAAATGTAAGCTAATATTTAATGAATTAGAAAAAACATGGGATTGCCCATGTCATGGTTCAAGATTTAATATTGAGGGAAAGTGTATCACTGGACCTAGTAATTATGATATAACTTATAAAGATTAAGATAATTTTTTTACTAAATGAATTTCTTCGTTAGGCTTCATTATTTTTTCTAAAAGTTGATATTGTAAAGATAAGTCTAAAGCAAGTCTGATGATAACTTCTTTTTCTTTTGTAAAGTTGGCACTTATATTTTTAATTTCACCATTTTGTAACCGAAAAGTTTTTTGATTGTGACTAGGACTAATCATAATGTTAGGAACTTGCTCAGGGGCAATTTGGTAAATCCGGTTATGCAAGCGATTAGAACCTAAAAATAAGGTTATTTTATTAACTGGGTCAAGACAAAGAGTAGTGCCAGCAAAACCGGGGGACATAAAAGCTTTTCCTGATAATGGGGGATAAACACTTAAATTATTGGGATCTGGTTGCTTAAGATAAACAAGAGAACCATAAAATCTTGTGAATTTATCCTCTTTTTGGACACCAATGATATTATCGGCAATAGAGTATAAACTTTCTTTATTTAATATTTGTTCATTGATAAGAGCGTTAGCTAAAGTTAGTAAATCCTTTTTGGTCGAAAAATATCCCGCATGTCCAGGGGCTATTCCCTCATTACTCCCAATCGCCTTACTTTTGGCATCATGAACAGTACCCGGAGGATTATCGTATCGTGTTAAATCACGTCCATCTTTTAAAATAATTGTCGAAAAATTTTCATTAGCACACCGAGAACGTTTTTCCCTTGGAACACATAAGGTAGTATCTTCCATTTTTAAAGGATTAAAAATAATTTCTTGCGTAAATTCAGCAAAAGGCATTTTCGTTACCTTTTCTATAACTACTCGCAAGACCATAGCTCCCATGTCTGTGTAAGCATTATCTTCATAAGTAAAGGGTAAAGGATAGGCTGTATAAAGAATTTCTAAGGCTTCTTCTTTCGTCCTAGCTTGATCTACTCTTTTTGGAGTAATAATTTTGCGACGAAATTTTAATAAATCATAAATGGTAACATTACCTAAATTGGTAAATTCTTGGGCATAATTAGTAACAGGCTCATATAAATCTAGTAAATTCATTTCTTCTAATTTTAAAATAGCAATACTTGTAAATAATTTTGAAGTAGAAGCTAAATCAAAGATGGTATCCTCTGTTAAGGGGATAGGCTCATAAACCTTTTTATTTCCTTTTAGAGTATATTCTTGTTTATAGCCGGCGATAATAGTATCCCGATTTAAAGAAGTACCAAAATCAAGAAGAATACTGGGAGTAACCTGTCTTTCATAAATAAAATTATTAATAATTTCTGTTAAGCCACTTCTTTGAAAAAGTAAATAATGAAGTTTAAAAATATCTGCGGTGGGATTTTCTCGAATTATTTTTAAAACAGGCTTTAATAATTCTTGATAGTCTTGGTAACTATATATATCTTGTAAATGAGGACTATTAGCTAAATTTTGATTTTTTAATAATTCATTTATATATTGGTAAGTAATTAATTTTTTAGACATATTTTTAAGCCTCCTAAAAGGGTATTATAATTAATGTTGATTTATTAGTCAATTTTTGTTGGGACAGGGGGATGTTAATCATTAGTTAAAATGTCCACGATTTGATAATATATTATAAGAAGCAAAGGCAAGCTTTGTTTGTTTTAACAATTATAAATGATGAAAGCTAAAAAGCAAGGGTCAAGATGAACTCACTTTGTTCGCCCTTGCTTTTAATCTTTCATCTCTTTTTTTACTAAAAAAAGCAATCTTTTTTACTAGCCAGTTAAAGTAGTAATTTATGAATAAGAATAAGTACTAGTATCATTTATATTTTTTTTGAAATTTCAGGATTTTAACTTAGGATGTAACTACTCAGACTTAACCCACTCAAAAACGAGTAACTTTTAGGTTACTCTTTAATTTGCAAACAAAACATTAC
>CANQCI010000052.1 GCA_947589675.1 uncultured Bacilli bacterium
TAGTATGGGAAAAATCGAGGGTGTATGAAAATATGGAGAAAATAAAGAAAAATAAAACATTAATAGTTTTGGCATTGCTTGCACTTCTTTTGGTGGTAGTTGGTGCAACATATGCATATTTTGCGGCTCAAAAAGGAAGTGGTGGTAGTGCCAATGTTAATGTGGAAGCGGGAACAACTGACTCACTAACATTCACCAAAGGAGATGCTATCACTATTGATGCTAATAGTGATAACTTTAAAAGTGGGGAACCCAATCAAGAGGGAAAAACCGAAGTATCAGCTCACTTAGTAGCCAACAATGGCAATTATACAGCAAGTGAAACTTATAATGTATATTTAAATTTAATTCAAAATCTATTTGTATATACCAAACCAGATAGTCCAGAGTTAATATTGCAAGTAATAGACCCTGAGGGTAATCAATTAGAAACTTTAGAAGATAAATCAATAAAATATGTATCAGTTGAAGATGTTGATGGAGATGAAAATTCGCTTAAAGGATTTGATATAACGACAGCAACAGGTTTAATTCCCATTAAATTATCAGAAGGAATAAGTGCTGAGCCAAGTGAAGATGATACCAATGGCAAGGCTGATGAAACATGGCAAATAAAAATAATACTAATTAATCGTGATTATGACCAACAAGTAAATACGGGTAAAACTTTTAATGCTCAAGCGATAATAATGAACGGGACATTACCAAATATCAAAGTGGAAACAGCTAATATAACCAACAATAGTATGAAAGTAATAGCAACGATATCTGATTATGAAGATAGCATTGATAATGTGTCATTTAAAATTAATGATGAAGCAGATAATAATTGGCATAATGCTGAGAATGAAGAAACAAATGTTTATAGTTATACATTTAATGATTTAACTGAAAATATGAAATATGTAGTAAGTACCAAGATATCCTTTGATGAAGAAGAAATAGTAAAGGTAATTGAAGAAAGTATAACACCGAAAAGAACTTTAGCTGATGCTTGTCCGAAGGGTGGCAATTTAGCTGAATGTGTCATAAGTTTATATAATAAAAATAGTAATTATGAAGATACTAAATTATATTATCATGATGTTAGTTTAACAGATGGTGCTAATGATTTATCATATCGTTATACTGGTGGGGATTATGAGTTAACTGATTTAGCTAAACAAAGTTATAGTTCCATCAATGATATAATTAAATTAACTTGTGATGGAACTCCAGCTACCATAAGTAATGATTATTGTGCAACCAATCCAGTTTATAGATTAAGTTATAATTTAGATGGGGAAACTTATACAACATTAAAATCAGCTTTAACAAGAGCAATATCTGATGGCTACATAAGTGATAATAACATTAAAAATTTTGTGTGTTTTGGTGAGGAGTGTACTAATAACAAAGACAATTTATATCGGATAATTGGAGCATTTAAGGTTGGCGAAGATTATCAAATAAAATTAATAAAAGCTGATAGGGCTAGTAAAGATTTACTAGGTGAAGATGGTAACTTTGTTAATTCTGATGCCGATGAACCATATAATACGTATCTTGGCAATTACAATGAATGGCAACGATATACATGGGATAAAAATGGAAAAAATGTTTGGAGTGAAAGCGAATTGAACACTCATAATTTAAATGAAAACTATCTTGGTAAATTAGGTGATTGGGCTAACAAGATAGCTAGTACCACTTGGCAAGTAGGAGGAATGACTAGTGAACTAGGTTATGAGCAAGGTGCTCATACAGCGTATGTGAATGAATTAGGTACATCAAAACAAGATAAAACGTATCAAGCCAAAATCGGGTTAATGTATGTTAGCGATTATTACTATGGAGTTCCAAAAGATTATTGGAATATACCAGGAAATGCTATTGATGGTAACGATTATCGGAAAGTTGCTTGGGATAATTGGGCATGGAATGATGATGATTTTTGGCTTATTTCTCCAAATACAAGTACTTCTACTGATGCATTCCGTGCTGGAGTTGATGGTGAGGTTGGTGCACTTTTGTCGACTTTTGCTTATGAGGCTGTCAGACCAACATTTTATCTCAACTCTAATGTAAATTATGTATCTGGAACTGGAACAAGTGATGACCCAATAATTATAAATTAGTCAAAATTGGCCACATAAATACCGAAAGTTAGCGAGTTTGCTAGCTTTTTTCATATATTCGACAAATTAGGCTAAAATACGCCAAAAATCGACAATTGTTTTTCTTGCCTTTTTTCATAAAATGGGTTTATGATAGAAACATTCCTTTTAAAAAAAGGAAAAGGGGGACTGATTTTTATGGCAAGAAAAATGCCCAACTTAATGAATGACACAGCCTTTAAAAAAATTTTTAATAATCCTGACATGATGTATTATATTGGTGCTATTATAGAAACCATTATTCATGAGAAAGTAAATCTTCAAGATATTTGCATCAAAAATACGGATATCTTAACCAAGTCATTTACTCCCGAAAGAGGTAAAATCACGGATGCTTACTTTACTTACAAGAATTATCATATATTATTAGAAGCTAATAATTCTTATTATAAAGAATTATATAATTTAAAGATAAGATATGAATTTGCTTTATTTAATAATAGTTATAAATCTGGGGAAGATAATAATAATGATAATATCTTTATTCTAGTAAATATCAATAATTTTAAAATTGGTAATAAAGGAAGAAGAGAATATTATTATCGAGATGAACAAGAAATAATATTAACAGATAAGTTAAAAGTAATTAACATAGGACTTGATGATATCAAAGAAAAATGGGATAATGGAGGTACATTAAGTAGACAAGAACAACTATTTTTGTTCTTGAAAATAAATCACGAAGATGAAGAATATGTTCAAAAATTAATTGAAGGAGATGAAATATTAATGACAATCTATGAACAAATAAAAGATTTAAGTGATGATGATGTTTTAGAAGCTTTATTTGATAAGGAGGAAGAAGACGCTTTAGAATTGAAATATATCAAAAAACATGAACGAGAAGAAGGCGTGAAAGAAAAAAATATTGAAGTAATAAAAAATATGCTAAAAGAACATGCTTCATTAGAATTTATAGCTAAAGTATCTGATACCCCAATTGCTGAAATTAAAGAAATAGAACGTGGATTAGCTGTGCAATAAAAATAAAAAAATAAAACTGTCAAGCATGTCAATAGACTGTCAACTTGATTTTTTTTTTTTTTTTTTGATAGTATGCCTTAGAATGAGGGTATGTATTTTATGAAAAAATCTAGAAAAGAAAAAGGTTTGATTTTGTTTACATTGTTTACACTTTTGCTGGTGGTATTAGGTGCCACATATGCGTATTTTGTTGCTCAAAAAGGAACAGGCGGAAGTGCTAATTTAACTGTGCAAGCTGATACTACCGATAATTTATCTTTTAGTGTTGATGATGCTATTACTATTAATGCCAATAGTGATAACTTTAAATCGGGAGGGGCTAATTTAGATGGAGAAACTTCGGCAACAGCAACCTTGATAGCTAATAATACCACTCATTTAGCCACTGAACATTACAACGTTTATTTAGTAATTGATACAAATGATTTGACTTATACTAATGTTGGTAATCCCGAATTATTATTAACCGTCTATGATGAAAATGATGAAGAAATAAAAACGGGAATAGATGGACTAGAATATAAGGAAAATGTTCAAGGAGTAAGTGGTTTTGATATTACTGATAAAGAAAATAGTTTTACCTTATCAGCTAATAATGAAATTAAAGTTGAAGAGGCTGATGCTGGTCAAAAAGAAGAAACTTGGAAAATAAAAGTAACCTTAATAAATTATGAATATGACCAACAAGTAAATACAGGAAAAACATTTCATGCTGGATTAGTAATAACCAAAGATAATTTAGAGTCTTATAAAATAACTAAAGTAACAGGTGCCACAGTAAAAAGATTATCAAATAGTTTAACCGCAACTTTAGAAGTAGAAGAAGGCAATCAAAAAGTTGAGAGCTATTATTTTGCTAAAGAAGAAATAGGAGCTGTTACAACTGTTGCAAACTTAGATGAATATACCAGTCATGAATATGTAAAAAGTGAAACAAATACTTATACATTTAATGATTTAAAAGAAAATACGAATTATAAAATATATAGTTATGCCCAAGATATCAATGGTTTTAAAAGTCCAGTTTATGTAACAGATTTAGTAGCAACAGAAAAAATATATACCTTTACTTATACCGGAAGTGAACAAGAATTTGTACCTCCTCAAGATGGAATATATAAAATAGAGTTATGGGGAGCTCAAGGCGGAGATATTGATGGATACTTCGGCGGTAAAGGTGCATATACAGCTGGTAATATTGAACTAACTAAAGATGATGAATTGTATGTTTATATAGGTGAAGATGGCGATAATATTGACCAAATTGGATTTAATGGTGGTGGTTTAAAAGAGGGTGGCTATGGTTCTGGTGGGGGAGGAGCCACAGATGTAAGATTAGTAAATGGGGATTGGAAATTATTTGACTCTTTAAAATCTCGAATAATGGTCGCAGCTGGTGGCGGTGGAGCTAATAATCGAAATATAAACTTGGTTCCTGATACAGAAGAAATATATTATGGTGCTGGCAATGGTGGTTATGGTGGAGCTTTAACTGGTGGTGATGGTGAATCACCAGAAGAAACCCATATTAATCCTAAAAATGATTTGGCTTATGGTTATCAAATAGGATATGGAGCGACCCAAACATCTGGAGGAATTACTAAAGGCTTTGGTGAACATTATCAAAATTTTGATGGAAGTTCTGTTTATGGTTGTTTTGGTTATGCTGTTAGGGCTCAATCAGGCGGAGGTAGTGGATATTATGCTGGTGGTGCTGGAGGACACGGAGGAGCCGGAGGAGGTTCCTCATACATATCCGGATTTGATGGTTGTAAAGCAATTAAGGCGACTTCAACAGAAGAGGCAATAGAACATGAAGAAACCTCAGTTCATTATAGTGGCAAAAAATTTACTGATGCCAACATGATTGCGGGCAATTCCCTCATGCCAACCCATGATGGTCAAAATACTATGACAGGAAATTCTGGTGATGGATATGCCAAAATTACCTTAGTTGGTTAGATAAGTTAGCGATTTTGCTAGCTTTTTGCATATATTCGACAAATTTGGCTAAAATACGCCAAAAATCGACAATTGTTTTTCTTGCCTTTTTTAGTAAAGTGGGTT
>CANQCI010000053.1 GCA_947589675.1 uncultured Bacilli bacterium
CAAAGTTAATGAAATTGCTATTCTCAAAGTAAATGAAATTGGTTACATGAAAGTTTCATTTACTCTGAGAACTCACACTTTATAAAATAATTAAATTTGACAATGGAATTAAAATATGTATAATACTAAACACGGGTGATTTTATGAATTTTGAATATTTAAAAGAATTTAATTTAAATCCAAGTTTAGCTAATTGTATAACTAATTTAATTTCTTATAAAGAAGGTGCTCCTTATATTTGTCAAATAATGGATTTTGTTGTTCCTGAACATAAAGAGGTTGTTAATGTAAATCCCAAAAAGAATTATTTAGCGAAGAGAAAATCTGGTGGAAATAATAGTAAAACTAGGGAAGTAACTAAGCCCAAACAAAGTTATAGTTATTTTGTAATTATTGAAAAAAATGCTTTGATGCTTCTTCAAAATTTAGAATTTAATAGTAAAGAAGAAATAGAATTGGCTTTAAATAGTTTATGTATGTTAAATGAAGAGTACTTTGGTATTATTAATTCCGAAGTCTTAAAAAGTAAATTTCCTTATTTAGAAAACTTTTTTCAAGAACTTGATGCATGGCGAAGCAAAAGGGGAAGAGCAACAATTGATGCAAGTGCATTATTAAATATTTATAATGAGGCTTTGGTAAATGTTAATAGTTTTTACCGGGAATAAAAAATATCAGAAGTCAATAACTACTTTTTACCTACAAAAAATTTTTTTACATGTTTAATGTTCGCTTGTTATATTTCTTTAGATATAGAATAATTTTTTTGGGAATGCTCTAACAGTTGAGTGCTTGCCACCTTTCACAAGAAAGGTGGCTGATATTATGTATAAGAAAGATTTTTTAATCTTATCTCTTATTCTAATTATCTTTTTACTAATAGCCTTACTTTTTACTTTTGTAATGTAGTAAACTACGTAAAAGAAAAGCACTCAATCTAACTGGATTAAGTGCATTACCAATTTAAAGTGGTGAGTGCTCAACATAGCGTTGTTAAGCATTCCCATTTTTATTTTATGCAAGTTTTCCTTGACATATACATAATAGCATACATACTAAACTTTTTCAAGTTATGTCCATCTCGTATCAGGATAAATTTTCTGATATTTTAATTTTAAGAAATATATTGACTCTTATACCAATAGTAATCATTGGTTTCTTTATTTAATTTAAAAGTAACTTTAAATTTACCAGCTTTAGAAGCAAAAGCCTTAAATAAATCGTCAGTTTTTTTGGTGCCCTCAATATAAGAATATATACTATCAAAATTAGGAACATTTTGGTCTGTACCGATTTTTTTGGAAATATTTAAATCACTATAAAATGTTTTTTCCGTATCATCATATTTTAAAATACTTACCTCTAAGATAATATCATTATCTACTTTTGTTGCTTGTTCATACTTTAAAAAAGTATAAGTGCTAACATCATCTCCACTCTCTATATAATTACATTCAATATAGTTATTGTTATCTAGACATTGATAATTAACATAGGGATAAAAATTTTCATAACTGATATTAGTTTTTCCAAATATGCTCTTATAGGCTTTTTCAAAATTGTCTTTAGTGGTTCGTTCATAATAACATGAGTATGTTCCATTTTCTTCATTTAAACAATTATCTAAATAACCAAAATAATCATCATTTTTAGCATAACTTGATAATTCCTTATCATTATCTTTAAGATTTAAATAAGCTATAGTTAACTTAACATTATTTTCTAATTTATCATAAGTATTATTTTCATTTTCATAAAAATAATAGATACTGTTATAATAATTAGCTAAAGTTTTATTAAATAAGCTTTGTCCTAAATCATCAGAGACTTTCGTATCTTTATCGTTATTAAGATCTTCATTTTCAATATTATTATCTGTTTGCTCTTGGCTAGGCTTTTGTATTCCTTCTTGACTAGGATTATTTTGTTTTGAAGTTTCAGCTTTTTGAGCAGATGTGCTATTAAAATCTAAAAATTTATAGGCACTGAAACCTAATACACCACCAGCAAATATAGTGCCAACTAAAATTAAACTCATTTTTTTATTCATTATTATCCCTTATCTTTCTTATAATAATTTTAACATTTTTTTATAGCAAATAAAATATAGATTTATCGTTAGTTAAATTTAAAGTTCTTTATCTATAACCCTGATTTAATTGCATATAAATTTTTTCAATTTCACTGACAAGGTCATTTAAATCTTCTTTATCATTTTTATTACCATGTGAAATAAAGTCGTTCCATTCTTCTAAAACCTCATCAATATTATTTTTATTTACCTTATCTTTTAAAATTTCAAGGGCGGTTTTTTTATAATTCATTATTGCTACAACACCCAATGCTTTATAATAAGATTTCTCTGGTATATTAGATATTCGGTAAAAATGAAGGGCTAAATCATCGTCTATTTTTCTTGGATTTCTAACTATTATTTTATTTGTTCTATATATTGTAGTTGCTCCTTGTAATTTAATATTTTCGGCATCAGTTGGAACTTCAACATCATAAATTGTATCACCACGATGTAGCCATCTTAATATACAATCTTCTGTTGTATAATTAAATCCTCCAAAATCTTTACCATTATCAGCTTTTGGATTCCATTCAGTTGCTATATTTACATCATCTATCTTATATTTAAAATTAGCACCTTTGTTTCCAAACATTACTTTTACATACTTATTCATAGAATACCTCCAAAAATCATTTACCAAATATGTCTATAAAAATATAGTTAACTCATGACATTTAAAAACTCGAATTATGAAAGTTCGAGTCTCTTATCAATCTGGTGCCGTAACAGTGAATTGAACACTGATTTAATCCTTACCATGGATTTGTAATACCATTATACTATTACGGCATAAATAAATTATATCATAATTATTAAAAAAATGTGTATATTATTGTTATTATTGTTAATAATATTAATGTAGTAATGATGATATTACTACAAAAAAGGGTGCCTAGGTAATCTCCTAGACACTCTATTTTTTATTAATTAAAAACTTCTTTTAATAAGGCATCAACATCAACTTTGTAATTCTTATTTTCATTATCAATAGTTATCCAATTTAAGTCTTCACTAAAATAGAAAACATTAATTTTTACAGAATTTTTATTTTTTTTGTCGGTTAATGTAAGAACATATTGAGGTGCTAATCGATAATTAATGATTTCATCATCTGATATTTCGGTTTTTTTATTAATAATTTTTTTTACTTTTTTTAAGATTTTTTTATCAGTAATTTTAATTTCATCTTTCCATTCACTTTTTTCACTATCATATTCAAAATTATTAACCATAATAATTTTGGCTCTATTAAGTCTAGTCTTTAAATCGTGACTATTTTGTTTAAAGATGATTATACCTAACAATAGGATAATTAACATAGCTGATAGAATAATTTTTTTCTTATCTATTTCATTAATTTTAATATTATTTTTTGCTTCTTTCTTCATTTCATCTACCCTAACAGAATTATACTAAAAATATAAATTTATTTCAATTTATTTCAATAAAAATAAAAAAGCCCAACATAATAGGGACTTTCATTTGCCTTAAATGGTGGCTCCAGCTAATGAATTATATTTAATAAGTATTAATTTTTTCCCTTTTGGGCTATTTTTTTGTGATTTTTGTGTTAAAATAATTATTAATATGAAAAGTCATATTAGGAAGGCATTATATATGAATTGGTATCAATTTCCCCAAAAAATTAAAAATTGGAAAGCTAATATTGATTATGTTATGTTTGTTGATGAAAATGGTAATGGCAGCAGAATTAATAATATATTTAAAAAAATAAACAATAATACTCCGATAAGTGATGATGAAAAATATTTTACAGTTACTGGTTGCATTTTTGAAAAAAACAATTATTCTGTTATTAGAAATAATATTAGAAAATTAAAAGAAAAATATTGGTTTAATGGATTTTATCACGATACAAAACATAATGACACTAGATATGTGTGCTTACACTCTAGAGAAATAAGACGCCACGATGGTCCTTTTAATGATAGTCTTATAAATTATAGTGATTTTATAAGTAATTTAAGTGAAATACTAGCCAAAGTTAATTGTAAAATTATTTCAATTTCTATTAATCTTGAAGAATATATAAAATTGGGGCATTTAGAAAATGTTTATGAAAAAGCATTTGATTTATTATTAGAACGGTATATATATGCTACGAAAAATAGAAAAAAGGGGATTATAATATTAGAATCTCGTGGTAAAAGTGAAGATAAAATTTTACTTAATCACATTTATGATATAATTCACAATAAAGGAAGAGCTAAGATATCTACTAAGGAGTTAGAAGAAAAAATAATAGGAGTTTATTTTAACCCTAAATGGTATGGAGGGCACTCTTCAACTTTTGTTGGACTAGAAATTGCCGATTTATTTTCATATCCAATCCATCAATATATAAAATATAAAAAGGAAAATTTATCTTTTGCAACGATTAAAGAAAAAATTGTTGGATATCCAAACTTTAATAATAAGGGAATAAAAGTATTTCCAAAAGAAAAAGATGGATAAACCATCTTACTTCCGTACGCTATACAACGTACCCCGAAGCATTCGCTTCCATGACTAAATATTACCATGATAAGTAACATTTGTCAATAATAGTATATGAAGAGCATTTGGAAATATACATTAATAGAATAAAAAGTTTAAATTAAATTTATTAATTAAAAATTGTTTAGAAATTTTAAAAGCAAAAAAATCCCTATTTGGGATTTTTTTAAACTCTTTAACTGGTGGCTCCAGCGGGAATTGAACCAGCGACACAAGGATTTTCAGTCCTCTGCTCTACCGACTGAGCTATGAAGCC
>CANQCI010000054.1 GCA_947589675.1 uncultured Bacilli bacterium
CAAAAGTGTCAACAATGTAAACATAATTAAACCTTTTTCTTTTCTTGATTTTTCCATAAAATACATACCCTCATTCTAAGGCATACTATCAAAAAAAAAAAAAAAAAAATCAAGTTGACAATCTATTGACATACTTGACAGTTTTATTTTTTATTGCACAGCTAATCCTCGTTCTATTTCCCTAATTTCATCGATTGAAGTATTAGATATCTCTGATATATCATTTAATGCAAAATTCTTTTTCAGCATATTCTTTATTATTTCTTTTTTTTCTTCTTCTCGTTCATGTTTTTTGATATATTTCAATTCTAAAGCGTCTTCTTCCTCCTTATCAAATAAAGCTTCTAAAACATCATCATCACTTAAATCTTTTATTTGTTCGTAGATTGTCATTAGTATTTCATCTCCTTCAATTAATTTTTGAACATATTCTTCATCTTCGTGATTTATTTTCAAGAACAAAAATAGTTGTTCTTGTCTACTTAATGTACCTCCATTATCCCATTTTTCTTTGATATCATCAAGTCCTATGTTAATTACTTTTAACTTATCTGTTAATATTATTTCTTGTTCATCTCGATAATAATATTCTCTTCTTCCTTTATTACCAATTTTAAAATTATTGATATTTACTAGAATAAAGATATTATCATTATTATTATCTTCCCCTGATTTATAACTATTATTAAATAAAGCAAATTCATATCTTATTTTTAAATTATATAATTCTTTATAATAGGAATTATTAGCTTCTAATAATATATGATAGTTCTTATAAGTAAAGTAAGCATCTGTGATTTTACCTCTTTCGGGAGTAAATGACTTCGTTAAGATATCCGTATTTTTGATGCAAATATCTTGAATATTTACTTTCTCATGAATAATGGTTTCCATAATAGCCCCAATATAATTCATCATGTCAGGATTATTAAAAATTTTTTTAAAGGCTATGTCATTCATTAAGTTGGGCATTTTTTTCGCCATATGTATTCACCTCTTTCGTTTCCCTTTTTTAAGGGAATGTTTCTATCATAAACCCATTTTATTAAAAAAGGCAAGCAAAACAATTGTCGATTTTTGGCGTATTTTAGCCAAATTTGTCGAGTATATGAAAAAAGCTAGCAACTCGCTAACTTATCTAACCAACTAAGGTAATTTTGGCATACCCATCACCAGAATTTCCTGTCATAGTATTTTTGCCATCATGGGTTGGCATGGGGGCATTACCAGCAATCATGTTGGCATCAGTAAATTTTTTGCCACTATAATGAACCGAGGTTTCTTCATGTTCTATTGCCTCTTCTGTTGAAGTAACTTTAATAGCTTTACAACCATCAAATCCAGATATGTATGAGGAACCACCTCCGGCTCCAGCATGTTCTCCACTTCCACCTGAATAATATCCGCCGCCTCCACCAGACATCATTGGTGAGCCATAACCAAATCCGCCATTAGGTAATCCATAAATTGTTAAATCATTCTTCACATTACTACCATCGTCGTTACCAGCTAATGTATAGCTACCACCAGAGTCCTGACTACCACCCAAGCCAATAACATAACCCCATGTATAACCATCAGGATTTTTTGTCTTAGAAATATCAACTTCCCCTGGCAAACCATTCAATGTTCCTCCAGCTCCACCATTACCAGCACCATAATATTCCATTTCTCCATTATTACGATTATTTGCTCCTCCGCCACCAGCTGCGACCATTATTCGGGATTTTAAAGAGTCAAATAATTTCCATTCTCCATTTATCAAACGAACATCTGTGGCACCTCCACCAGTTGCACCAAACATATTCCAATGCATTGATGCACCACCATTAAAAGAATAAGTATCTTTTAATTCAGAAAAACCACTTTGTCCTACGTAAACATAAAATTTATCTTCGGTAGCTAAGTCAATTTTGCCAACAGTGTAGGCTCCTTTGCCACCAAAGTAACCGCCAAAATCTCCGCCTTGGGCTCCCCATAACTCTATTTTATATATTCCATCTTGAGGTGGCACAAATTCTTGTTCACTTCCGGTATAAGTAAAGGTATAAATCTTTTCTGTTGCTACTAAATCTGTTACATAAACTGGGCTTTTAAAACCATTGATATCTTGGGCATAACTATATATTTTATAATTGGTATTTTCTTTTAAATCATTAAATGTGTAAGTATTGGTTTCACTTTTAATGTATTCATGACTGGTATAGTCATCTACATTGGCAACAGTCGCAACAGCTCCTATCTCTTCTTTAGCAAAATAATATCCCTCGACTTGTTGATTTCCTTCTTCCACTTCTAAAGTTGCTGTTAAACTATTTGATAATCTTTTAACTGTTGCTCCAGTTACCTTAGTTATTCTATAAGACTCTAAATTATCTTTAGTTATCACTAATCCGGCATGAAATGTTTTACCTGTATTTACTTGTTGGTCATATTCATAATTTATTAAGGTTACTTTTATTTTCCAAGTTTCCTCTTTTTGACCAACATCTTTTTCTTCCACTTTAATTTCATTATTGGCTGATAAAGTAAAACTATTTTGTTTATCAGTAATATCAAAACCACTTACTCCCTGGATATTTTCTTTATATTCAAGTCCATCAATTCCATCTTTTACTTCATTATCATTTTCATCATAAACAGTTAGTAATAATTCAGGATTGCTCTCATTAGTATAAGTCAAATCATTTGTATCAATTACTAAATAAACATTATAATGTTCGGTGGCTAAATGAGTGGTATTATTAGCTATCAAGGTTGCTGTTGCCGTAGTTTCTCCATCTAAATTAGCACCATCAGATTTAAAGTTATCACTTGTTGCATTTATGGTAATGCCATCCTTGGCACTAAAAGATAAATTATCCGTGGTATCAGCTTGCACCGTTAAATTTGCACTACCTCCTGTTCCTTTTTGAGCAACAAAATACGCATACGTTGCTCCAATTACCACAAGCAAAAGTGTAAACAATGTAAACAAAATCAAACCCTTTTCTTTTCTAGATTTTTTCATAAAATACATACCCTCATTCTAAGGCATACTATCAAAAAAAAAAAAAAAAAAAATCAAGTTGACAGTTTATTGACACACTTGACAGTTTTATTTTTTTATTTTTATTGCACAGCTAATCCACGTTCTATTTCTTTAATTTCAGCAATTGGTGTATTTGATACCTCAGAGATAATTTCTAAAGCTAAATTCTTTTTTAACATATTTTTTATTACTTCAATATTTTTTTCTTTCACGCCTTCTTCTCGTTCATGTTTTTTTATATACTTTAATTCTAAAGCGTCTTCTTCCTCCTTATCAAATAAAGCTTCTAAAACATCATCATCACTTAAATCTTTTATTTGTTCGTAGATTGTCATTAGTATTTCATCTCCTTCAATTAATTTTTGAACATATTCTTCATCTTCGTGATTTATTTTCAAGAACAAAAATAGTTGTTCTTGTCTACTTAATGTACCTCCATTATCCCATTTTTCTTTGATATCATCAAGTCCTATGTTAATTACTTTTAACTTATCTGTTAATATTATTTCTTGTTCATCTCGATAATAATATTCTCTTCTTCCTTTATTACCAATTTTAAAATTATTGATATTTACTAGAATAAAGATATTATCATTATTATTATCTTCCCCTGATTTATAACTATTATTAAATAAAGCAAATTCATATCTTATTTTTAAATTATATAATTCTTTATAATAGGAATTATTAGCTTCTAATAATATATGATAGTTCTTATAAGTAAAGTAAGCATCTGTGATTTTACCTCTTTCGGGAGTAAATGACTTCGTTAAGATATCCGTATTTTTGATGCAAATATCTTGAATATTTACTTTCTCATGAATAATGGTTTCCATAATAGCCCCAATATAATTCATCATGTCAGGATTATTAAAAATTTTTTTAAAGGCTATGTCATTCATTAAGTTGGGCATTTTTTTCGCCATATGTATTCACCTCTTTCGTTTCCCTTTTTTAAGGGAATGTTTCTATCATAAACCCATTTTATTAAAAAAGGCAAGCAAAACAATTGTCGATTTTTGGCGTATTTTAGCCAAATTTGTCGAGTATATGAAAAAAGCTAGCAACTCGCTAACTTATCTAACCAACTAAGGTAATTTTGGCATACCCATCACCAGAATTTCCTGTCATAGTATTTTTGCCATCATGGGTTGGCATGGGGGCATTACCAGCAATCATGTTGGCATCAGTAAATTTTTTGCCACTATAATGAACCGAGGTTTCTTCATGTTCTATTGCCTCTTCTGT
>CANQCI010000055.1 GCA_947589675.1 uncultured Bacilli bacterium
CGTGCATCATTAGAATTTATAGCTAAAGTATCTGATACCCCAATTGCTGAAATTAAAGAAATAGAACGTGGGTTAGCGGTGCAATAAAGAGTTTTCATTCGCTTAACGAATTAGTTTCAAAACAGGTGAAAAAACACTTGTTTTTTTTCATTGATAACTTTTGAAAAAAATTTTTTTAAAGTGTTTTTGGTAAAATATGGTAAAACAAACATTTGTTCTCTTGCTTTTTTTTTTTTTTTTTTGATAGTATGGGAAAAATAAGAGGTGTAGAAGTATGGAAGAATTGAGAGTTAATTCTAAGTTACAAAATAAATTTACAGTTTTGGCATTAGTGGCACTTTTGCTAATCGTGGTTAGTGCAACATACGCCTATTTTTCCGCTCAAAAGGGAATGGGAGCCACCGCCGATATTGATGTTCAAGCGGGAACCACAGACTCGTTGGTTTTTACTAAGGGCACAGATATAAATATATCAGCTAATGCTGAGAATTTTAAACAAAGCGGCGAAAGCCCAAGTGGCGAAACGAATGTAACAGCTCATTTAGTAGCTAATAACACCACGAATGAAGCAACCGAAACTTACAATGTTTATTTCAATATTATGCAAAATGAGTTTGTTTACACGAAAGATGCCAATCCTGAGCTAATCTTACAGATAATTAACTCTGATGGAAGTGAAGTTACAGAATTACCTGATAAAACTATTAAGTATGTAACCGTAAATGATGCATCTGGGGTAGAAACCCCAATTAAAGGTTTTGATATAACCACAACCAATGGGTTAATTACCATTAAGACTAATCAAGAAATCAAAGTTGAAGCGGGTGAAAATGATAATAAAGATGACCAAGAATGGCAATTTAAAATAATATTTATCAATCATAATTATGACCAACAAGTAAATACAGGGAAAGTTTTCCAAGCTCAAGCGGTAATGAGTCGTAATCCATTACCAACAGTTGATGTAAAAACTATTAATGTAACCAGTGATAGTATGAAAGTATTAGCTACCATTTCTAATTATGAAAAGTCAATTGAAAAAGTAGAGTTTCAAATAGATGATGCTGTTGATAATGATTGGCATCAAGCAAATAATGATACGACAAATGTTTATAGTTATACATTTTCAAGTTTAACAAGTAATAAAAAATATAATGTCAAAACTAAGGTAACTTATGAAAATTCAGAAGAATTATTAAATGTTATAACTGAAAGTACCACAGCGAAAAAAACAATAGCTGATGCTTGCCCCAGAGGTGGTAATTTAGCTGATTGTTTAATAAGTTTATATAATAAAAATAGTATCTATGAAGATACCAAATTATATTATCATAATGGAACTATAACCGAAGGCGATGCCAATGATTTATCGTACCGTTATACCGGTGGCGATTATGAGTTAACGCAAAGAGCCAAAGATGCTCAATATAATACCATTAACGATATAATCAAATTAAATTGTAATGGAACTCCATCTACAAATAGTAATGATTATTGTGCAACTAATCCTAAATATACATTAAGTTATAATCGAGGTGATTTACAAGATACATTTACCACCCTTAAATCAGTTTTAAATAGAGCAATAGCTGATGGTTACATAAGCGATAATAATATTAAAAACTTTGTCTGTTTTGGTGGGGATTGTACAAATGTAGAAAATCTCTACCGAATAATTGGTGCATTTAAAATAGGCAATGAATATCAAATAAAATTAGTGAAAGCTGATGAAGCTGGTACAGATTTACTTGGTGAAGATGGTGATTATGCTAGCTCTGGCACTCGAGACCCATATAATACCTATCTTGGCAATCATAATGAATGGCCAAGATATACATGGGATAAAACTGGTCAAAATGTTTGGAGCAATAGTGCTTTGAATACCCAAAATTTAAACGTAACATATCTTGGTAAATTAGGCACTTGGGCTAATATGATTGCTGAAACTTCATGGCAAGTGGGCGGCATGACATATCCTTTAGGTCATGAACAAGGAGCACGCACCGCTTATGAAAATGAACTTGGCGATTCCAAGACACCACTAACTCATTCAGCCAAAATTGGCTTGATGTATGTTACCGATTATTACTATGGGGCTACGAAAAATAGATGGAGCTTGCCCGGATATGTATCAACTTTGCAAGATTATCGGTTAGCCGCCTGGGATAACTGGACTTGGATAGGTGATGATTTTTGGTTTATCACGCCAAGTACAAGTGCTCCTACTCACGCCTTCCTTGCTTTTACGGATGGGAATGTGTATACGGATTTGACGACTAATGCTCACAATGCCGCGCGCCCGTCCTTCTATCTCAACTCCAATGTGATGTATGTTCGGGGTGAGGGAACAAGTAGCAATCCGATAATATTAGGTTAGGACAATTTTTACCTGTCTCGCACTTTAGAGCGAGGCAGGCGCCGAATTATCCACACAAAAGGAAACAAATTAGGTAAATTTAGATTTGGTTTTATTTAGAATTTTTATACGAAGGAGTCTATTTCATATTGAATAACTCCTGTCGACTAAAGGGCTATAAAAATATAACTTTTTAGTCGACAGAAGTTAATTTGTTTCCCAAAAACTTCTGTCGAAAGTGTCATCAGTTCTGTTTTAGTAATTTTATATGAATCACTTCTGCCGACCAAAAGGAATTTTATAACCTTTTGGTCGGCAGAAGTTAAAAACTTTAGTGAATTTTTGCCGAAGGGTAGTCTTATACATAAAGCGTTGCTCCTACTCACGCCTTCAATGCTAATACGAATGGGAATGTGAATACGAATTTGACGACTAATGCTAACAATGCCGCACGCCCGAGACCTCCATATAGTTCCAGGATTATTTGACTACGGTTTAATAATGAGTGAGATGAAGGACAAAGACTATCCTAGGATTAAATCCTGAAGAAGTGATACGTACGGGAAGTTATACGTAACTTCTCTAGCGGCGTATCTCTCTTACCTACCTTTCAAAAATTTTTATTAATTGAGGAGGTAAAATTATATGAAGAAAAATGTAATAAAAATTTATAAATCCGGTACTTTTTATAATGCTTTTGGCGATGATGGATATATTATTCATGAAGTCTTAGGTTATAAATATGTTGAATCTAAAAATGGAGTCGGTTTCCCGGCCTCAGCTTATCAAAAAGTTAAAAATAAATTAGAAGAGTTAAAATTAAGTTATGA
Organism: uncultured Bacilli bacterium; assembly: GCA_947589675.1. Lineage (GTDB taxonomy): Bacteria > Bacillota_I > Bacilli_A > RF39 > UBA660 > Onthocola_B. The sequence continues at coordinate 3,187 of CANQCI010000055.1, forward strand.
AGTTTATGAAGCCAAAAATTTAGTCGATAGTTTTAAGGGGATTAATGAACTGTATCATAAATATTTAAAAAAGGCTTTAAAAAATATTAGAGCCGAAGAAAGAATAAGTTATTTAAAAGAAAAAATAGATAATTTATCAGTTGAAGAACTAGAAAAATTAATCGAGGGGATAGAAGATGGAATATCCTCGTAAAGATAATTTTTTAATTATTAAAAATTTAAAGAAATTTATTATTGATTTAGAAAAAATATTAATTAATTTTCCTAAAAAAGATATATTAACTAGAGATATGATGTATAATGATACTTTAGAAATATTAGAATTAATCTATATTGCTAATTATGAAAAAAAGTTAGAATTAAAACATCAATATCAACTTAAAGCTTTAGCCAAAATAAATAAAATAGATTTTTATTTAGAAAGAGCTTATCATTTAAAATATATCACCGAAAAACAATGTAATTTAAAAGTAAGAGAATTATTAAAAATAAATAAAATGATTTATAGTTGGTGTCAAAATGAATCAAGTAACAATTGATAATCTTTTAAATATTTATAATAATGAAATCTCGAAAAATGTAAAAAATCGAAAGAGTCTGTATGAATTTGAAATTAATAAAATGCAAAATATTGGTAATATTATAGAAATGTTAAAATCTAAAAATATTGGTCATAGTAAATATAATATTTTTTTAATATATGAACCAAAATGTCGATTAGTAATGAGTTTAGGAGTTAAAGATAAAATAATTAATCATTTTATAACTAGATATTTTTTAGAAACAAAATTAACTAAATATTTAGATATAAGAAATTGTGCTACGAGAAAAAATATGGGAACATCTTATGCTATTAAATTAGTTAAAAAATATATTAGAGTCGTTCGGAAACTAATTTAAGCTCTATCAAAATTGTAGAAACCACAAAGTATCATTGCAAATTTAGCAAA
>CANQCI010000056.1 GCA_947589675.1 uncultured Bacilli bacterium
CCAGTGCCTCCGGTAGCTCCAACTGAACCAGTGCCTCCGGTAGCTCCAACAGAACCAGTGCCTCCGGTAGCTCCAACAGAACCAGTGCCTCCGGTAGCACCAACCGAACCAGTGCCTCCGGTAGCACCAACCGAACCAGTTCCACCGGTAGCACCAACTGAACCAGTGCCTCCGGTAGCACCAACCGAACCAGTTCCACCGGTAGCTCCAGTCATGCCTGATGCTCCAGTCGGTCAAGCAACAGCGACAGTAGAACCTACCCCAGTAAGTCCTGCCCGAGATTATACTGCGGATAAAGAAGCGTTTTTAAAAGCTTGTGAAAATATGTTTGATGCTTTGGTATCAAAATTTAGTAGATAAGTTCAGTTATAAAACTGAATTTTTTTTATATAATTTTACTATGAAAGAAACAATAAAGTATTATTATAATATTGAGGTTGAGGATATAGAAGAATTAAATGGAAAGTATCATTTTAAGTTGGCTAACCAAGATTATTTTTTTGTTTTTTATAATCGTTTACCAGAAGAACTTGATGACATTATTTTTTGTAGTCGTAGTATGAAAGAACGAAATATTGATTGTCATGATATTTTAATTAATAAAGATAATAGTGTCTTAACTAAAGTGGGTGAATATTCTTATATTTTATTGAGAGTAAATAATTTAGGAGAAGAATTTAATATTATTGATATTGCTCAAATGAATAAAAAACTAATCTTAAGTGATAATAGTAGTAAATTATATCGAAATAATTGGGGCAAACTTTGGAGTGATAAGATTGATTATTTTGAATATCAAATAAGAGAGTTAGGTTTAGAAAAAGAAAATATTCGCAAAACATTTAGTTATTATATTGGCTTAGCCGAAAATGCTATAAGTTATGTTAATTTTGCAAATAAGCATTTTATACGGGGAACAATGGATCATGTCGTGGTTGCTCACCGGCGGATTTTTTATCCTAATTATAAATTAAATTTTTTAAATCCTTTAGCTTTTGTTTTTGATTTAGAAGTTCGTGATATTGCTGAATACTTGAAGTCGGCATTCTTTAATTCGGATTTTGATAATACCATGATAGAACTAACTAGCTATCTAAAAACTACTCATTTATCAATATATGGTTATCATATGTTTTATGCTAGACTTTTATATCCTTCTTATTATTTTGATGTTTATGAAGAAATTATGAACAATGATAAGTTAGAAGAAGAATTAGAAAATATTGTTTCAAAAGCTCCAGCATATGAATTATTTTTAAAAAAAGCATATTTAGAAATATCTAAATATGCTCCGTTAGAAAAAATTGAATGGCTTATAAATTAACATTTATAACACCTTCAATTTCGGGAATTTCACTTTGAAAATATTGAAGTAAGCCATCGTTTATCGTAACATCTTGAAAACCACAGTTTTGGCATGCCCCCGATAATTTAATATAAATATAGCCATCTTCATATTTAATAAATTCTATATCGCCACCATCCATATTAATAAAAGGCCGCATTTGGTCAATCATTTCTTTTATTTTATCTTCCATAGAAATTCACCTGTAAATATTATAAAATGATAAACTTGTTATGTAAATAATTATTTGATATACTAAAAAAAGGATGAGGTGATAAAGTGGGGGATTATAAAGAAGGCGATATAATCAAAGGGCGGGTATCCGGAATTACGAAATATGGCATATTTGTCCATGTGGATATGGCTTATACGGGTTTAATTCATATCTCCGAGGTATCCAATGAATTTGTTGATGATATTGGTAAATATGTGCAAATGGGCGAAACTATTTATTGCCAAGTTTTAGAAGTTGATGAAAAGAAAGCTCATTTGAAATTATCGATTAAAAATATTAATTATAAAACTGTCGCGGAACCGCATAAGATAAAAGAAACTCGCTTAGGCTTTTTGCCTTTAAAAAATGCCTTACCCAATTGGTTAAAAGAAAAAATGGAAGAATATAATATTTAGGATTTTAACTGTAATTCTAGCCAGTGCATAATTACATTAACAATGTAATCAATTTGTTCTTTAGTAAGCTCGGTATTTTTAGGAATATGATACCATTTATAAAGACAGCCTCGGCAACAAGTTGCAGTGGCATGCTGAGCAATAAAAACGGGATGACCTTTCCATGGAGTTTGCTTTCCATCATTGGGAATCTCCGCAGGAGCTAAGCGTTTAGTTATAAAATCATAGGCATGGCTACGAATTACATCTAAACCTTTTTGCTTAATATATTCACGGTCTTTAGTTTTTAAAGAAAAACTTTGCCGAAATTTAGAACTAGTTAATTTGGAAAAAATATCATAATTCATAATATCACCAAATAAATTATAACAATAATAAAGGATGTGGTCAAAAATGAAAAATAAAAAAAAGGATAAAGATAATGTTAAGTTTGATTATGGATTAATTATTAAATTATGTTTAGTTTTAGTAATTATATTTGTCGTTGTTATTAAGGCTAATCAAGGGACAAATGAAAATAAAGGAAGTTTTTTTACTTATCAAAGTAATGATTTTAATGATGAATTTTTATATTATAAGACTAATTATTTAACATTAGATAATTATGCTAGTTTAGAAGCAAGTGAAAAATATTATCAAAATTTAAATGTTACTTTCGTAGGTAAAATTACGAAAATTTTAAGTAATAATAATCATAAATATGAAATACTTATTGATAATACTTTAATGGAAGATGAAAAAGAAGTCGTATTAAATATTAAAACTTTAACCGAATTAAAAGAAGATAATTTTGTTTTAGTATATGGTAAATTTCAAGAATTTAAGGAAGTAAAAGTAGCTGAGGAAACTAAAAAATTACCTTATATTTTAGGAGATGAAATATATGTGGGAGATACCTCAGGAAAGTTTGCGGTTTATAATAAAGATCGCTTAGAAAAAATTAGTGATATGATTTTTAATAAGAAGACAACGGTTAGTGATATCACGGATGAGGGAGCCTCAGTTAATGTTAATACTAGTAATGATGAATTTAAAAATTTAGAATTATCAACAGAAGAGGGAAGTATTACCAAAGAAGATGGTAATAATAAAATTACTTTATATCCTAGTTTAAATAATAAAAATTATATTGCTATTAAATATAATAGTGTTTCTAATAAATTAACAATTAGTTATTATAATAAAAATTTTAAGGAAAAATGGTCTTTAGATTATAAATGTTATCAAGACCCAGTTTATGATTTTAGTTCTACTTATTTATATATAATGGTTGATGATGATTTATATGTTATTAATTTAAAAGAGGGAAAAGAAGAAGTTAAAAAAACAATCGGGGAAAAATTAGCTATCTATAATATTGATAATAAAATTATGGCTATTAGTAAAATTGCCAGTAGTGCGATAACGATTTATGACAAAGATTTAAAGACTTTAGCTACGGTAGCAAGTAATTTAGGAATAAGTAAAGTTGATAGTATTATTTTAAGTGATACGGATGAGATAATTTTAAATGTTTATTATCAAGGCTATGAAAAAAGTGAACTACTAGGTATTGCTAAGGATAATACAAAATTTTTAGATACTATGGATGTTACTGATTATGTACCTACAGAAAAACCAGTAGAAAAGAAAACTGAGTATAGTAATATTAAAGAAATTAATTATGCATCTTTTTATGAAAAAATTAATGCTAAAGAAGATTTTATTATAATTTTAACAGGAAAGACTTGCAGTCATTGCCGTGCTTATAAGCCTGTTTTAAATGAAGTTTTAAAAAAATATAAAATAAATGTATATGAATTGGAAGTATGGGGTTTAACTGATATGGAAAGATTGCAAGTCGATAAATATTTCTCTAACTTTAGTGGGGTTCCGACTACTGCATTTATTAAAAATGGGGAAGAAAATGTTGACGGCAGGTTAGTTGGTGAAGTTGCGGATGAAGATATAGTGAATGCTCTTCAAGCTAATGGCTTTATAAAATAAGGTGACTTCTCAAAGTAAATGAAACTGATTTGCCTAGCAAATAAAGTCTCAAAGTAAATGAAATAAAAAATTG
>CANQCI010000057.1 GCA_947589675.1 uncultured Bacilli bacterium
TAGTAAATACAATCCTATTTCTGAAAGTAAATACAACTCAAGTTATAAAAATTGTATTTACTATTAGAATTAAGAATCTTAGGTTATTAATGGAAATTTTCTTGTTTTGTCCGTTATTTTATTATATAATCTAAGCGTGGTGATTGATAATGAAACTCTCTATGGAAGAATTAGTTAATTATTGTAAAAATTATGGTTATATATTTCAAGGTAGTGAAATATATAATGGTTTAGCTAATACATGGGATTATGGTCCTTTAGGGACTAATTTAAAAGAAAATATTCGTAGTATTTGGAAAAAGAAATTTATTCAAGAAAATCCCTATAATGTGGGAATTGATGCGGCGATTTTAATGAACCCTAATGTTTGGGTGGCATCAGGTCATGTGGCTTCTTTTGCTGACCCTTTAATTGATTGTAAAAAATGTAAGGCACGGTATCGGGCTGATAAATTAATTGAAGATTTTACAGAAGGCAAAGTTACTGGTGATGGCTGGGATAATGAAGAATTAGAGAGTTATATTAAAGACAATAAAATTAAATGTCCGACATGTGGTAGTAATGATTTTACGCCGATTAGAAAGTTTAATTTACTTTTTGAAACATCTTTAGGGGTAACTGAGGATACCAAGAATGTTGTTTATTTGCGAGGAGAAACCGCTCAAGGGATATTTGTTAATTTTAAAAATATTGAACGAAGTATGCGGCTTAAATTACCTTTTGGGGTAGGGCAAACTGGTAAGGCTTTTCGTAATGAAATAACCCCTGGTAACTTTATTTTCCGGACACGGGAATTTGAACAAATGGAATTAGAGTTTTTTTGTAAGCCTAATACTGATTTAGAATGGTTTGGTTATTGGAAAAGTTTTTGTTTAGATTTCTTAAAAACATTAGGATTAAAAGGAGAAAACTTAAGATATCGTGATCACAAGAAAGAAGAATTAGCTTTTTATAGTAAAGCAACAACTGACATTGAGTATTTATTCCCAATGGGTTGGGGTGAGCTATGGGGAATTGCCGATCGAACTGATTATGATTTAACCGTTCATCAAGAAAAGAGTGGCGTTGATTTACGGTATTTAGACCCAACGGATAATCAAAAATATCTTCCTTTTGTAATTGAACCAAGTGTGGGATTAGATCGCTTATTTTTAGCAATTTTAAGTGATGCTTATACCAAAGAAACAGTTAATGATGAAGAACGGGTGGTTTTAAAAATTCATCCGGCATTAGCTCCTTATAAAGTAGCGATTTTACCCCTTATTAAGAAAAATCATGCATCTAAAGCAAATGATATTTATGCTCATTTATGTAAACATTTTGCTTGTAGTTATGATGAATCAGGTTCAATTGGGAAAAGATATCGCCGGAGTGATGCCATTGGAACCCCATTTTGTATTACCATTGATGATAATACTTTAGAAAATGATGAAGTTACTTTAAGATTTAGAGATACCATGGAACAAATTACCTTAAAAGTAGATGAATTAGTTAATTATATAAGTAAAAATTGTGATATATAGGAAAAAACTTTGTCTTTATCGAAAACCTGTTGCAGAGAAAGAAAAATTTTGTTAAAATTAGTATGAGAATAGGGAGAGATAATAAATGGCCTTAAAAAATATAAAAAAGATATTTGAATATAATGGTGATGATCAAGATAACTTAATGGGAACAGAAGATAGTTATTATACGGTATCTGAAAGTAAGATTATTAAGGAAGCTAGTGAATCAGGAAACCAAATGATTTTGTGGGAACCTAAAGCTTTTTCTGAGGCTCAACAAATTGCGGATAATTTGAAAAAACGCAATAGTGTAGTAGTTAATTTAAAACGAGTAACAACTGATCAAGCCAAAAGAATTATTGATTTTTTAAGTGGCGTGGTTTATGCTATTGGGGGTTCTATGCAAAAAATTGGAATAGGCATTTATTTATGTGTTCCTAAAAATGTTAATGTTCAAGGACAAATAACTGATGATACCGAAAAGAGTACGAAAAGTAATAAAGATAAAGAACTAGATTGGTGAGTTTGAGGTGGCCTTATGGTAAGTAAATTTAATACAAGTATTCAAGGCTATAATAAAGAAGAAGTTAATGATTTTGTCCGGGAAGTAACTAAAGAATATGAAAGTATGTTAAAGAAATTAAAAATTAGTTGTGAAACGGTTGAATCATTAAAAAATGAATTAAAGTATTATAAAAATTTAGAATCAACATTAAATCGGGCAATATTAATCGCCGAGGAATCGACGAGTAATATTAAAAAGGTTGCTTTTGATGAATCCAAGATGATTGTGGAAGATGCCAAGCGTAATGCAACCAAGGTTATTAATAATGCTTTAGTTAAAGCCGAAAGAATTGAAAAAGAAGCAGAATCATTACAAAGAAAAGTAGTGGTGTATAAAAGAAGGTTTAGAGCTTTAGTAGAAGATCAATTAGATGAATTAGAAAGTTTTGATGATAATTTACGAAGTTATACTGGTAGTTTAAAAAGTGAACAAACTTAGGGGGAATTAATTAATGATAAAAGGGAAAATAGATGGTTATATTGAACCATCTTTTATTAATAATGAATTAGACTATGATTTATGGTTTACTTATAACGATATAGAAGGTTGTCTTCTTTATCAAGATAGCCCAAGTGCATCTTTAGCTAAATGTTATAATCAAGCTATTAATCATGATTTAAATGGAGCAATTTATACTGATATAGAAAGTAGGGAAGTAAAAAGAAATAATGATTCTTTTATATATTGTATTAAAGGAATTGATAATATTTTAAAAAGTCTTTCTACTTTAAGATTTGCTAGTGAAAATCCTTTTGTTTTAGCGACATTTGCAATCCATCTAGATGAATATATCTATAATATTGGTTGTTTAGGAATTGATAGTGAAAAGTGTATAAATGATAATCAAGAATTAAATAGTAAATTATTGGAATTAAAACATGAAACTCTAGCAGAGCCAAAGAAACTTGTAAAAAATTAAGTTAAGAATGGTGAATTATCATTCTTTTTTATAAAATTTATTATTGCATTTATTATTGCATTTATTATTGCGTTATTATTGCATTTATTATTGCATTATTATTGCATTATTATTGCATTATTATTGCATTATTATTGCATTATTATTGCATTTATTGTTGCATTTATTATTGCATTTATTATTGCATTATTATTGCATTATTATTGCATTTATTGTTGCATTTATTATTGCATTTATTGTTGCATTTATTATTGCATTTATTGTTGCATTTATTATTGCATTTATTATTGCATTTATTGTTGCGTTATTATTGCATTTATTGTTGCGTTATTGTTGCATTTAATAAAATAAATGAAGTATAATACTGGTGAAGGAGGAAAATAAATGGTGCGACAGCGAGCGTTAATTAATACAGTTGGAGATAAACCAACCCAGTAATCTAGGTTAAGAGCTGGTACTAA
>CANQCI010000058.1 GCA_947589675.1 uncultured Bacilli bacterium
GGTAATGTTTTGTTTGCAAATTAAAGAGTAACCTAAAAGTTACTCGTTTTTGAGTGGGTTAAGTCTGAGTAGTTACTAAATTATGTTTTTTTTAGTAAAAATGGGGATATTTTTGTATCAAGCCAACCTTATTATATATGTGTTATTAAATAAATTATTAAAATTAAAGTGTCAAGTAATGGATAATTAATTTACATAAAATTGGTATCTTGGCAAAATATAAAAATATGATAAAATATTCTTGCAAAGAAGGGATACTATGAAAAATGATAAAATTGTTATTTTAGGAGCAAGAGAAAATAATTTAAAAAATATTGATATTGAAATACCCAAAAATAAATTAGTTGTTATGACTGGGGTATCAGGAAGTGGTAAAAGTAGTTTAGCATTTGATACCATTTATGCCGAAGGACAAAGAAGATATGTCGAAAGTTTGTCAGCTTATGCCAGACAATTTATTGGTGTATCGGAAAAGCCTGAGGTTGATTCAATTGAAGGTTTAAGTCCATCTATTTCAATTGATCAAAAGTCAACCAATAAAAATCCTCGGTCAACAGTTGGAACCATCACCGAAATATATGACTACTTAAGACTTTTATATGCCCGCATTGGGGTTCCATATTGTCCTAATCATAATATTCCGATTACAAGTCAAAGTATTGAAGAAATGACTAATCGGGTGATGGAATTAATAGGAAAACCGATTACGATTTTAGCTCCCGTTGTTCATGGCGAAAAAGGAACGCACAAAGAATTATTTGATGAATTGAGAAAAGAGGGCTTTGCCAAAGTTCGGGTTAATGGGCAAATTGTGAGCTTGAATGGCGAAATCCCTTTAGAAAAAAATATAAAAGATAATATTGATATTGTTATTGATAAATTAACAGTTAATGATGAAGAACGAGGGCGTATTTTTGAATCAATAGAAACTAGTACGAAAAAAGCCGATGGCAAAGTAGTAATTTTAGTAGATGATGAAGAAATATTTATGAGTGAAAAGTATGCTTGTATTAAATGTAATTATAGCTTACCAGAATTAGAACCACGCCTTTTTTCTTTTAATGCCCCTTATGGTGCTTGTCCAGAATGTAAGGGATTAGGGACAAAATTAAAAATTAGTGAAGAGTTACTTATTCCTGATCCAACTAAATCTATCATGGAAGGGGGAATTAACTCTGTTAATATGGATTCCCTTACGTATTTTACACAAGTGGAAACAGTTTGTCGCAACTATGGAATTGATTTAAATACCCCGATAAAAGATATTCCAAGAGAAAAATTAGATATTATCTTATATGGAACTAATGATATTTTAGAATTTAATTATGTGGCTAAAAATGGTAATACCCGCAATACCCGTAATACTTATGAAGGGGTTATTCCCGCTTTAGAAAGAAGATATATCGAAACTAAGAGTGCTTGGATTAGAGAATGGTTAAATGGCTTTATGGTAGAAACTGACTGTCCAGTTTGTAAAGGTAAGAGATTACAAAAATCGATTTTATCTATATATATTAATGATAAGAATATTATGGATGTAACTGAAATGTCTATTAAAGATTGTTTAAAGTTTTTTAAAAATTTAAAATTAACTAAAGAACAAGCAACAGTAAGTGAATTAATTTTAAAAGAAATACTATCTCGTTTAGAGTTTTTAAATAATGTTGGTTTATCTTATCTATGTTTAAGTCGAAGTGCAGGAACTTTATCAGGGGGAGAAGCTCAAAGAATTAGATTAGCTACCCAAATTGGTAGTCGCTTATCTGGGGTACTTTACGTATTAGACGAACCAAGTATTGGGCTTCATCAAAAAGATAATGAACGTTTAATTAATTCTTTAAAAGAAATGCGAGATTTAGGAAATTCTTTAATTGTCGTAGAACATGATACCGATACAATGCTAGCCGCAGATTATTTAATTGACATAGGTCCTGGAGCTGGTGAATATGGGGGCGAAGTCATGGCGGCAGGAACGCCAAAAGAAGTTATGGCTAATCCTAATTCACTAACTGGTAAATATTTATCTGGCAAAGAAAAAATTGAAGTACCGAAAAAAAGACGACCTGGCAATGGTTTATATTTAAAGATTAAAGGTGCTAAAGAAAATAATTTACGGAGTGTTAATGTTGATATTCCTTTAAATAAATTTGTTTGTATTACGGGGGTATCAGGAAGTGGTAAATCATCTTTAATTAATGAAGTTTTATATAAAAATTTAGCTAATACTATTTATCGTAGTAAAAATGTTCCTGGAAAATGTAAAGAAATTATAGGCATGGAAAATATTGATAAAGTAGTCCAAATTACGCAAGATGCCATTGGGAGAACGCCCAGAAGTAATCCCGCCACTTATGTTGGGGTCTTTGATGATATAAGAGATTTATTTGCGAATATGAAAGAAGCCAAGATGCGAGGCTATGATAAAGGACGTTTTTCTTTCAATGTTAAAGGAGGACGTTGTGAAGCTTGTTGGGGCGATGGTGTTAAAAAAATTGAAATGCACTTTTTAGCTGATGTTTATGTTCCCTGTGATGTTTGTGGAGGCAAAAGATATAATAAGGAAACCTTAGAAGTAAAATATAAAGGCAAAAATATTAGTGAAGTTTTAGATATGCGAGTAAGTGAAGCTATTAAATTTTTTGAAAATGTACCGAAAATATATAATAAATTAAAGGTGTTGATGGATGTTGGCTTATCTTATATTAAATTAGGACAACCAGCTCCAACTCTATCTGGTGGGGAAGCTGGAAGAGTTAAACTAGCTAAAGAACTCCAAAAGAAAGCCACCGGTAAATCTTTATTTATTTTAGATGAACCGACAACTGGTTTACACATCGATGACATCAAAAAATTATTAGTTATTTTAAATCGAATAGTTGATAATGGGGATACAGTTATTGTTATCGAACATAATTTAGATGTTATTAAAGTAGCTGATTATATTATTGATTTAGGACCTGATGGGGGAAGTGATGGTGGTAAGATTGTTGCCAAGGGAACCCCAGAAGAAGTAGCGAAAACTAAAGGATCTTATACAGGGGAATTTTTAAAAAAAATTTTATAAAAATCGAAAATTAAATAATCTTCGATTTTTTGTGCTTGCAAATAAAAAAAGAGCTGCATGAAATTATGCTAATCTTGTCAATATAAGTAAAACAAATAAAAAAATATTACG
>CANQCI010000059.1 GCA_947589675.1 uncultured Bacilli bacterium
CTAAATTAGCAAATTGCTTTAATCTATATAATAGGAAAATAAAATTAGAAGAAGAAAAACTTTCTAAATTAGAATCATTAAAAAAAGGACTTATGCAAAATATGTTTGTATAAGTTTTTTGGTGTTCTTTTAGGAAAGAAAAAACATACAATAATTTTGATAGGACCTAAATTAGTTTCCGAACAAGTTTATTAGATAATACTTTCTATTTTTCAAAATATTAGAATTTGTAAATTATGGCAATTTCAAAGCTTTTTACAATGATAAATGAATAGAAAATTATAAAAAAATAAAGACAATGCTATAAACTAGTTATGACATCGTCTGACCTCTTGAATGCAACTTGGCATTTGAGCTAATAAAACAACTAATATTCATCATTAATATACTATCCCTTTTTTCATAAAATATTAGTAAAAATAATGAAAGGTAAGATTATATGCTATTAAACTAGAACCATAATTACTAAAAAACTTAATAGGAGAAGAACAGATAATAAGGATACGTCGAAAAGACAAAAATACCGTAAATCGCAATTTTGTCTTATACAAAAGACAAAATTGACTTATTGCTATAAATCATGTATAATTAATACGAGGTGGGATAACTATGGTAATAAGAGAAAATTATTTAAAGAAAATTAGACCTTTTTACAATCAAGATTTAATCAAAGTAATTACGGGGATAAGAAGATGTGGAAAATCTGTTATCTTAAGACAAATTATAAGTGAAATAATAGAATCTGGAGTTAAAGATGAAAATATAATTTATGTTAATTTTGAATTGTCAGATTATTTTGATATAAAAGGGGCTAAAGAATTAGATAAGTATATAAAAAAAAGAATTATTAATAATAAAAAATATTATTTATTTTTTGATGAGATTCAATATGTTAATGAATGGGAAAAGGTAATAAATTCATACAAAGCTAAATATGAAGATAAAATATCTATCTTTATAACAGGATCTAATAGTGATTTATTATCAGGTGAACTTGCAACGTTATTATCTGGTAGATATGTAAGTTTTAAATTAAAACCTTTTTCTTTTAAAGAAGTTTGTGAATTTAAAAATTATGAATTAGATAAATATAAATTAGAAGAACAATTTAATGATTATGTTAAATGGGGAGGCATGCCTCAAAGATTTAATCTAAATAATGAAGATGAAATAATAACTTATTTATTAGACGTATACGATTCAATAGTTGTTAAAGATATCATAAATAGATTTAATATAACAGATTTAGAACTATTTAATAGAATAGCAGAATATATAGTTACTACACCATCCCAAACATTTTCTGCTGATAGTCTAGCCAAATATTTTGAAACAACTGATGGTAGAGGTGTTGGTAAAACAACATTATATAATTATCTGGAATATATGTGTAAAGCTCATTTAATCAATAAAGTAGATAGATATGATGTTAGAGGAAAAAGAATACTTAATGGTAAATATAAATATTATTTAACGGATTTAGGATTAGGACAAATATTAAGTTTGTCCAAAAGAGAACAAATGGGAGCATATTTAGAGAACATAGTTTATAATGAATTAGTTTATAGAGGGTATGATGTTAAAGTTGGTTATTTTGACAATCGTGAAATAGATTTTATTGCCCTAAAAAACGGAAAAAAAGAATACTATCAAGTTTGTTATTATCTAACAGATGACTCAGTTATCAAAAGAGAGTTTGGTGCTTTTGATAATATAAGTGATAATTATCCAAAATATGTAATTTCTATGGATAAATTTGATATGTCTCAAAATGGAATAATTCATATAAATATAATTGATTGGTTATTGAAGGATGAAGATAAATAAAAAAACAAAATTAATCCAGAGTTTTTAATTAATAAAATTTATGTTTTTTATGGTTTACCTCACACAAAAATTATTTTTTCATATTCTATATTAGGTGATAAACTATGGATGAAAGAGCAACGAAGAAGGTTGTAATTGATGCTGGGCATGGGGGAAGTGATCCAGGAACTATAGCTAATGGTATAACGGAAAAAGAATATACTTTAAAAATTAGTGATTATATTCATAACCGACTAGATGAAATGGGAGTACCAAATGAAATGAGTCGAACTGATGATATCAGTTTAGATAGTAATGATAGACCCAAAAAAATTCAAAGTTTTTATGGCAATGGTAATGATGTAATTGTTGTTTCTAATCACATCAATGCTGGAAGTGGTGATGGTGCTGAAATAATATATTCACTGCGAAATAATGATACCTTCTCCTCAAAAATAGCTAAAGAACTTGAACAGGCAGGACAAAATGTTCGCAAATATTATCAAAGAAGATTACCAAGTAATCCTGCTAAAGACTATTATTATATAATGCGGGATACTCCCAATAATGAAACTGTAATAATTGAATATGGATTTGCTGATTCTAATGGTGATGATGTTAGTCAAATAAAGAATAATTGGCAAGATTTAGCTGAGGCAGCCACTAAGGCTATTGTGGAATATGCTGGAGGTAAATACATTGCTCCAATGGGGTCAAATTATTATACGGTGCAAAAGGGGGATAAAATTTTTATGGGGAATAATGGGTATAAACTTTATGAATTTAAGCCATTTAAAAGCGATATTATGATATAATATGTTTATAATAAAAAGGAGTGTAAAATAACTATGACTGAAGCAGAATCAAAAAATAACAAAAGCATATTTAAAACAATTTTTTTACTAAGTTTATCATATTATTTATTTTGGGTTGTTCTATCCATTTATTTGAGTTTTAGGGGTATTGATTCCGGATGGGCTATGCCAGCAATGAGCAATGGTGATTTAGTGTATGGATTTGAAGCGTTTTCTAGTGGAATAATTATAGGAGTCTTATATACATTACAATTTTTTTGGTTTATCCCACTATATCAAATTATTTATATAATATAGGGACTTTCCAAAAATAAAAGTTTCAATTTAATACAAAAAAAACAACTACCCAAAATATATGATAAAATCATA
>CANQCI010000060.1 GCA_947589675.1 uncultured Bacilli bacterium
AACGGAAGAAGAAGAATTTCGCAGTATCTATAACATGTATGTTATTTGTATTCCTACTAATAAACCCGTTATTCGAGAAGATTTAGCTGACCTTGTTTATTCTAATGAAGCTGGTAAATATAAAGCTATTATTAAAACAATTAAAGCAATTCATGAAACAGGACAACCAATTTTAATTGGGACGATTTCGGTTGAAGCCAACGAAAGATTAAGTGCTATGCTTAAAAAAGCCGGTTTAAAACACGAAGTATTAAATGCGAAGAACCATGAAAGAGAAGCTGAAATTATTGCCCATGCTGGGGAAAAAGGGGCTATAACACTTGCTACTAATATGGCTGGTCGGGGAACCGATATTAAATTAGGCGAAGGGGTTAAAGAACTTGGTGGTTTATTTGTGATGGGTACCGAACGCCATGAATCACGCCGGATTGATAACCAATTGCGTGGCCGGTCTGGCCGGCAAGGAGACCCTGGTAAAAGTCAATTCTTTGTTTCTTTTGATGATGATTTAATGCGGCGTTTTGGAACAGATCGCATCAAAAATATGTTAATGAATGTTGGTTTAACGGACGATCAATCCATTCGCAGTAAATCGTTAACTAAAAGTATTGAAACAGCTCAAAAACGAGTTGAAGGTAATAACTATGATATTCGGAAAAGCTTACTTGACTATGATAATGTTTTAAATGAACAAAGAGAAATAATTTATGCTCGGCGTAACGAAATATTAGATGAAGAAAGTATTCATGATCGCATCTTAGAAACTTTTAAAAATGTTATTAATACGTTAGTGGAAAGTCATATTCCTCCTGAAAATTATTTAACCGAAGATGATAAAAAAGATATCATTGAATATGTTAATGTTAACTTCTTAAAAGGAACAGCAAACGATATTGATTATAAAGAAATTGCTGATTTAAAAGATCAAGAATTAAAAGATTTTCTATATGATAAAGTAATTAAAGATTATGAAAAGAAAATGATTGCGGATTCCTTAATGAATGAATTTGAAAAAGCTATTTCTTTGCGCGTTATTGATTCGAACTGGGTTGAACATATGAGTGCGATGGAACATTTAAAAGAAGGTATTGGTCTTCGGGGGTATTCCCAAGTAAATCCAGTACAAGCATATACGATGGAAGGCTTTGAAATGTTTGATAATTTACTAGATAAAATTGATAGCGATATTGCTACCTTCTTACTTCGGGCGGAAGTTAAACAAAATATTGAACGGAAACAAACTTTAGAAGGTCACGCTAATGATGGTAAAGAAAAAGTAAAAGCTCAACCTAAAAGAGTTAATAAAATAGGTCGTAATGATCCTTGCCCTTGTGGCAGTGGTAAGAAATACAAGAACTGCTGTGGTAAGTAGTAGGTGTTATAAGGGGTTGCGAGGCATAGGCCTTTGAAAAAATCTTAAAAAATACCATAAAATTATAAAAATGTGCTCAAAATGTGCACAAAAAATTCAATTTGTTTCCAAAAATGCCAAAAACCCCGTAAAATCAAGGGTTTCTCAATGGGAACATTTTTGTAAAATTAATTTTTTACCTTTTTTAGCAACTTCAACATTTTTAAAATTTTGTTTAGCTTTCTCTAAATATAAAAGAGAAAATTCCTTGTAGATATATTGGGATCGCACTATCAAAAAATCATTTGCCTAATTTTAGTACGAAAAAGTTAATTGAAATTATTAGAAAGGAAAATGGTAATTAACTATAAATAATGCCATTTGGATAATTGCCTATTATTAATAATTTCAATATAATATACTTGTCAAAACTTATTAGAAAGTTTGATATAATTATTTAAAATATAATTGTAAGCGAACGATAACAATGTTCTCAAATTGTTCTCATCTTATGAAATATTTATAGTAAACGTAGTACTATAAATACCATAAATACTATTTGTTACCAGACCTAAAATTCCTTGAAATACCGATAATAACGGTAATACTATATATACTCAAAAGTAGGGAGCTTGTGGTTCAGACAAAAAGTATAAAATTGCTGTGGAAAGTAAGATAAATAAAGGGATTTGCATGTGATTAGATATTCTAAAAATAAAATAGGTGAGTTAAAAGGAAATGAAAACTGAAGAATCAAAAATAACAGTTAAAGATTATTTAGAAAATATTGTTAATATATTAAATAATGAAACTGAAAAAGAATATATAATAAAGTATTTTTGTATATCCGGTTATTTATGAATTTTATGGAACACATAAAGATTTAAGTTTAGGTTGGAAAACATGGCAAGAAGGTGTCATTGCAATTGCAATTAAAACTTTTGATGTTAAAAAAATTTATCAAGGATATTTGTGTTATCCCGAATTATATCCGGAGTTTTATGAAAAAGGTAATTTTATATTATGCTTTGGCTCTAATGAAAAATTGTTAAATTTTGAACAAACATTGCAAGAGCAAATTAATGAAAGTGATTTAGATTTATATGAATATTTTTATGGTTTACCTGAAATAAACAAAAAAAGAATTTTAAGGTATAAGAAATAAAAATTGCTATAATAAGTAAATTTTGATAAGTTTTTATTTTGGAAATAGTTAGATAAATAATAATTAAATGTCATCCAATAATTTGGTGATATTTTTTTATAAGAAAATTCTAAAAAAACTTGTAAATACATTTGTTCGTGTGATATAATTCTAATATAGAAATAAAGGAAGGTTTGGGAAATGAAAAAAGATGTATTTACTACAGAAATTATTGTAAAGGAAAATAAAATTAGAATAATGCGGGTTGGGAATGTTAATTATATTTCTTTAACCGATTTTAGCAAAATATGCAAATCCTAATGATCCATCGGGAGTAATAAGAAACTGGATGTCTAATAAAAATCCTTTTGACTATTATAGTTTATGGGAAGAAATTAATAATGAAAATTTTAATTCCGTGGAATCCCACAGAATTAAAATTGATGAAGT